>NZ_QNUA01000020.1:0-153229 GCF_008042285.1 Bacillus sp. AR13-1 | reverse complement strand
TATCATCCCTTTTATTTTTTATAACATTAATATCACCATATTATTTTAATTATTCATCTCCAGCAAGAGTTAACTGCCAAGACACACCATACTTATCATTTAACCAGCCAAACTTTTTACTAAACGGATATGAACCTAAAGGCATAAGAACTTTTCCATCTTGTGCTAGTTTATTAAAAACGGTTTCGATTTCCTCTTCCGTATCACAAGTTACATAAAGAGACATAGCTGGGGTGAATGTAAAATCATGCTTTACATAACTATCAATACACATGAACTCTTGTCCATTTAGCGTAAAAGTTGCATGAATTACAGTTCCCTCTTTACCTGGTCCATTCTCATCATAACGAGAGATACTTACAATTTCTGATTGATTAAATAGCGATGTGTAAAAATTCATCGCTTCCTCAGCTTTGCCCTCAAACATTAAAAACGTAGTGATTTTTTGATTTGTGTTACCCATTTAGAGACATCCCCTTGTTATGTATTTATGCAAAACATACATCGGACAATAAAACCGAACGTATATTCTCGTAAGTGTATTGTCTATAAAAACGATGAGTTTGTCAATTATCTATGTTTTATTTCTTCTTAAATAATGCTGTCCAAAGAAATGATTCTCCAAACATATTATTTGGTTGTTCAATTTGCTTCATTTTTCTAATTTCAATTACTTCAAATTCTTTAAATATCTCTCTTAACTTTTCTTCTGAATATGCAAGACCACCTTGTAAACTCCATCCTCTATACACATCCCAGTCCGTTATTTCCGATCCATTTCGCTCATTCAAATCACCTGCTGCAAAACATGTTAATCCGAAATAACCACCCGATTTTAATGAGTTTTTAACTAGATCAACATAATTCATTCTTCTATGTGGTGGAATGTGATGCAAGCAACCGGAATCATATACAAAATCATATTCATCTTGAAAATCCAAATTAAAAATCGATTCACAAACAAATTGTATTTCTATTCCGTTTTCTAACGCCCTCTCTTTGGCCCAATTAATTCCTTCTATAGACAAATCTACGGCTGTTACATCAAACCCTTGTTTCGCTAAATAAATTGCATTTCTTCCTGGACCACATCCAAGCTCTAACACTTTCTCTTTTGAAATCCATTCTGTTTGTATATATGAAACTAAATTCTCATCTGGAACATTTGCAAAAAAAGGAACATCCTTTTCTCTATTCGTGTAAAATTCATTCCAAAATGGTACTGCGGGTCTTAATAATGAATCAAGCATTTTTAATATATCTTCTTGAGTGTGTAACGTTTCACTTTTCATTTATACCCCTCCATAATCAATAGTCAGAAAATTATTATATCTCTTTTTAAACTTTCAAACAAAGAAAAACTCCTATATTCAATAGGAGTCAAAAATATTATCTCTTTAAAATCCAAGTACAGTTAACCATTTTAACAACTGCTCTTCTCGCACCTTCAAATCATCGTTTCTATACTTACCCATCTGTATTTCGCTAACAATTTCTCCGTCCACCATAAAAAGAACTCTTTCTGTTTTAGCTGCTACCTTTACGTCATGAGTAACTAGCAAAATTGTAGTTCCCATACGGTTTATATTTGCTAAAATATCCATTACTTCTTCTGTCGCTTTTAAATTCAAAGCACCCGTTGGTTCGTCAGCAAAAATAATATTAGGTTTATTTATGAGTGCTCTACAAATAGATACCCTTTGCAATTCTCCTCCTGATGCTTCAGTTATATTATTAGTTGCAATTTGACTAATTCCCGTTTTCTTCATCAATTCAAGTGCACGTTTATTTATTATTTTCCTGCTCTCAACTTTTGCTAAATACGCAGGCAAAACTATATTATCAAAAAGATTCAAATTTCTAAGAAGATTGCTCTGTTGAAAAATAAATCCCATTTCGCTGAGTCGTAATTTTGCTAACACTTCTTCTTTCATACATGTTATTTCTTTACTATCAACTTTCACACTTCCTGATGACATTTGATCCATTCCGCTAATATTATATAGTAACGTCGATTTCCCTGAACCAGAAGGTCCCATGACCGATATAAACTCTCCCTCATAAATCTCTAAATTTATATTTTTTAACATATGGCAAGTTTTATTTCCATCCATTGCGTATTTTTTATTTAATTGTTTTACTTCTAAAATTTTTTTCAAATTACACACCTCCTACTCCCCATTTAGCTTTAAATCATTTTTTTGTTTCACTGTAAAACTACTAAAAAGTGTTGCTACGGTCACAGATATAAATAAAATAGCTGGACATATTACATAAGAAATGATTGGATTAACAACAAACTTTATGTGAGCTGCTCCCATAAATGAACCTAACCAGCTTATTAGTGTTTCTCCAAACGTAGCAGCTATAAATGCCCCTGTTAAAATACCTACTAATACTATAGCAATAGAACGAGTAACATATTGTATACGAATATCTTTGTAGGAAAAGCCGATACTTTTCATAATTAATATTTGCGAAGAATCTTTTACCAATAACATTTTAAAAAAACATCGCAGTTATTAAAACCGATATCAATATAGCAATCAAAATTGCCACTTGTGTCACCAGTCTTAATTGTTTGATTGTCTCTCCTAAAGTTTGAGATAAATAATTATCCGTATCTGTTATTTTTGCAGAATTTAAATTTTGTTTATACTCCTTCACTTTTTCTTGTAGATTCACTTTGGGTTTCATATCTACATTTACTACGTACCATAATATATCTTCTTTATTGTAAGAAAAACTCGCTTTAGCTGTTTTTCCTCCATTCGTTACATCTTGATATATACCACTAATAGTTAGCATTTTCTCTTTTCCTTCTACAAATAAAACGATTTCATCCCCTATATTCTTTTTTAATTCATTTGCGTTCATATAAGAGAGAGCGATCTCATTTTCATTTTTTGGTGCCATACCTTTAACATATTCTATTGGAAATTGGGCGAAATCTCCCACTTCTACATTTAAATTTCCATTTGTACCATCAGCTTTCACCATTTTAAATGTACTCGTTACAAATGCTGCATATTTTTCTACCTCTTCATCGTTTCCGATATACGATATAACGTCATTAAACCGTTTTTCTATATTTTCAGATTGCTGTAAATCTATTCGCATATCACTCTTTCCTGTTCCCATATAATTAACAAATTGCGGTGACTGAATCGTGTACAAAAAGTTAACTGGTACAACAATCATGAACACTGCAATAATTAAAACGATACTTAATACTCGATATAACTTAAATCGTTTCACTACATCTTGTATACCAATAAATATATTTACATTTGTAATTTTAGTTTGATAGAGAGAAAAAAATCTTCTAATCTTTCTTTTTCCTAGTTTATCTCTTGATCGTAAAGCGTCTATTGCTGTAATTCTCCTAAAATTCCACAAAATGATGCGGCAAAAAAGGATAACGGCTAGAAATAACAATGTTGTGACTATCAATGGCACAACATAATATAAAATACTTTTATTAGCTGTCCCCATATAAAGTGCGATGTTAGAGGTAAATATTTTTGTAACAAATAACGAAAGGATATATCCACATATACATCCGATAGCGGAAATAACAACATATTTTGTTACATATAGTTTTTGAATATCTTTACTTTGAATGCCGATAGCTTTCATAACACCAATTTCCCGATAATCTTCTTCCATTGAAGTAATAATCGTAAATCTAATACATAAAATCGCGATTAGCATTAATAATGCACTTATTATGATAAGTACTGCAGCTATTATTCCATCTGTTAATGAATTGAGTGTTTTAAAGAGTGAATACGTAATAGAGGGACCTTTTTGAGGTAAGTTTGATGACTGGTATAAAGTTTCAAATTCATTTATTTTATTTAAATCTGTTAGCTGGAATTCAATAAGATATTCACTTTCTCCAAAATTCCCCTTTATTCTTTCGAAGTCTTCATCGCTTATTACAAATCGTTTTGAACTAACAAGTGATGGGTTCATTTGAACATCACGAACAAATGCCGAAATAGTAAATTCTAGCTCATTATTATTTTTAACAACCCAAATTTTATCTCCAATACGCAAATGATATTTTTGCATATAATAAATTGGTACACCTATTTCTCCTTTCCTAACATCGATCAATTCATTATTTAAATCTAATAAAAAGTCAAAAATAGTATTTTGCTTAACAAAGCTAATGTCCATTACACTATTATGTTCCGCTTGATTTTTCTTCTTTATAAAAATGTTAGATCCGCCTATTTGAACCATCTCTGCTGTTTGTTGTTTTTTTACAAAAGGAGTTTGCGCTACAAATGAATCAATTGACTTTTGGTTTATTTCTCCGGCATGCATTTGTACGAAGTGCGGTGCGTTTGATACTTTAAACAATTGATCCGTTGAGTTCAATAGATTTATAACGTTACTTGAAGCACTTGCGATTAAAAGACTTGATAACATGATAAACATAAATAGAATGGTAATTATCATTTTATTTTGAGAGAAATCTCTTTTTAACATTCTCCTAATCATATGGAGCTAGTTCCCTTCATTCCATAATATTTTCTTCGTCACTATCGCTATTATTATCATTATGAAACTAATAAATAATATAGGTAAATAAATTTTCATACTGAATCCTTCAAACATAAAACCATAAATGACTTGCCCAATTGGTGCCATACATTGAGATACCGCTGTTATAATTGCCATTACTTTTCCTAGGTTTTCATTTGGTGTTTTCTTTTGGACTACAGTAATCACATAGATGGATACAATTGTCACGATCATTGCAATTAGAATAGAAGAAAGTATAAAGAGGATAAATGGTGGATAGTATCCTAAATTAAGAATAACTGGCGTAACTGATAGTGCCATTGGTAGTACTAATAAAGCTATTAAAAGCATCCAGTAATACAATGTTTTCATCTGTAGCTTTTTCGCAAAAAAACCTATCGATAATGCACCTAAAATAGTAGCAAAATCGATCAATCCCATTCCAATTCCGTATAACGTGTCGCTACTTTCCATTGTTACTCGTATAATAATTGGAGCGCCAACAACAAATAGCGGTGTAAGTATTAAATTTAGTAATGCAGCTAAAAGCATAGATTTCAAAATAAATGGTTGTTTTAAAACATATATAAATCCTTCTTTCATATCCTTTACAATTGTCGGTATTATATGGCTTTCTCGCGCTCTTTTTATAAAAGGTATTTTAATAAACATTTCTAAAATCGCAGATAAAAAGAAAGCAAGACAACTTATTATTACGAGCATTTTCAAACCAATTATGCCGTACAGTATTCCTCCTAATACAGGAGCAACTATATTCGATAATGCTTGCACACCATTTACGATACCGTTCGTTCGCTTGCTCTAACTTATTCTCTGGAACTAATTGCGGAATACTCGCCATTACAACAGGTGAATACATTGCACTAACGACTGCTAGTAAAAACATAATTGTTCCAATTAATATAATAGATACAGGTCCAGTAAATAACAAAATTATAAAGCTTAATACAATCGCAGCGTTGATAAAATCAAAAATAACCATTAAATTACGGCGATTGAAACGATCTGCTATCGCTCCGCCAAGAGGGGCTAGCAAAAACGGAATACTCGTTACCGCATATAATCCTGCGAATATATCAGCACGCCCTGTTATATCTAGCACATATAATGACAGGGCAAAACGTAAAAGTGTTGAACCTAAAATAGTAATAATTTGTCCACTCACCATTAAGTGAAAATCTTTCATCGAAGACCTTATACTAGCTGACATCCTTATCACACCTTTCATTCGATTCAGACCGACTGTCGGTCGATAATATCCAAACAGAAAATTACTATTTCTGTTTGATTAAAACCTCCACCATGTAATCAAAGGCTCCCTCTTTCGCTCCAACAGATGCTTCCATCATTTTGATATAAGCTTTAGCTCTCCTCATCATTTCTTCCGGCTTCCACTGGAATAAACCCTCATCAAATATGACTTGTGCTGAAGAGAGTAATAATTCAATCGTTTCTTGTGGGTATGGAGTAGAAAATATGCCTTCAGCGATTCCTTGTTCTAAAATCTCTGCTAAAACAGGAGATAAATGAATAATTGATTGTACTATACTTTTTTGATGCATTTCCGCATTATTTGGCTGATGAAATTGTTCAATCATTTTATCTTTTACATCTCCTGATTTTGGTGATTGTTCCATTAAAACTCGAAATAACTTATCCAAAACTGGGATATTAGGGTTAGAGACAATTGCTTTCGCTTTAGCAACATCCGCTTTAATAATCCTCATAATAATTTCATCCATTACTTCTTCTTTCGACTTAAAATAATGATAAAACGTCCCCTTTGCTATACCAATCTCTCTTAAAATGTCATTTACTGTAGTTTTCGTATACCCTTTTGTAACAAACAAACGTTCAGCAGTTTCTAAAATTTCATTTCTACGCTCCCCATATTCTTTTACGATCCTCATTCATGTACTCCTTCCTACGGACCGACTGTCGGTTTATTTAAAGTATATGTTTAGTATGTGAAAAGTTTCCTGTTATCGTACATATACAACAACCTACTTTATATTTCCTTTATGAATTTTAAATTATTTAATACGGTAAATGAAATTTCAAAGGTTGTTTTTATGCAATCACCCTTGTACTTATATCGACTTCGTTGTATAAAAACTAAAAGAGCCGCAACACTTTGCGACTCTTTTTGAATAATAACTATTTAACGGCCACGTCTTTGCTGACCTTGTTTTGTACTACTTTTCTTATTACTTGGCTTATTAAATGATCGATTGTTATCATTTCTCGAACTATTTCTTGAATCGTTTCTTGGACCACCTTTTGAACCACTTCTTGAACCTTCACGGCTATCTCTTTGACGATATTGACCTGATTTCTTTGGAGCCGGCTTTTGTACCGGTTTTCCATTTTCATCTACATTTTTTATCATCGGTTGTTCGATTATTTGTCTTTGTATTGGTGCACCAAGCGTTTTTTCAATTTCTTCTAAATGTTTTTCATCTTTCGCTGCAACGAACGTAATTGCAAGACCTGATCCACCTGCACGTCCTGTTCGGCCAATGCGGTGAATATAACTTTCTACATCTTCAGGGATATCAAAGTTAAATACGTGCGTTACACCATCTACATCAAGTCCACGAGCTGCTACATCAGTCGCAATTAAGTACTGAATTTTAGCTTCGCGGAAACTCTTCATGACTCTTTCACGTTTCGCTTGAGGTATATCACCATGAAGTTCAGCACAATTATAACCTAGTCCTTTTAAATTATCATACAGCTTACTTACTCTAACCTTTGTACGACAGAAAATAACTGCCAAAAATGGCTGATCACGATCCATAACAAAACGAAGTGCATCTGGCTTTGCACGATCTGTCGTCTCAATGACACGCTGCTCAATTGTATCTACCGTTACTTCTTCACTTTGTACTTGAATCATTTGCGGCTCTTCCATATAACGTTTCGCCAATTTTTTAATATCTTTTGGCATCGTTGCTGAGAATAACATCGTTTGTTTACTATCAGGTGTCTCATCTAAAATATCTTCAATATCATATAAGAATCCGAAATAAAGCATTTGATCCGCTTCATCTAGTACAATTGTTGAAAGATTACTTAAATCAATTGTTTCACGACGTATATGATCTAATAATCGTCCTGGTGTCGCAACAACTATATGTGTATTACCTTTTAATTTTCTTAATTGTTGTGCTACATCTTGTCCGCCATATATCGCTAGTACATTAATATCTTCTCTTTGAACAAGCATTTTTTTAATTTCAGTTGTAATTTGCAGTGCTAGTTCCCTTGTTGGTGCAACAATTAAAGCCTGAACATCACTAGACTCTGGATCGATTTTTTCTAAAATCGGTAACACGAATGCTAACGTTTTACCCGTTCCTGTTTTCGCCTGCCCAATAATATCTTTACCTGACATAATAACAGGAATTGCCTTCTCCTGAATCGGTGTTGCTTCTGTAATTCCATTTTCACGTAATGTATGATTAAAAGTTTCACTAATTCCTAATTCTAAAAAGTTTTTCAAATAGACCACTTCTTTTCCTTATTTTTCACATTAGCTTTCATTGTACCATTTGTTTCGCCAAATATGAAAAATAAAAAAATTCTTATCTTCTTTTTTTATATTCATCCTGTACTAGATGAACAAATTCTTTTTGTTTTTTCTCGGAATTTATTATTGCTTCCATATTTGTAGAATTCAAAATATACTTCTTGATTTTCCTATTACTCCAAATTAAACTTGTATACTTTGTATCTTCGTGTAACTTTCGAAACCACTCAAATTCGCTTAATTTGGCAATATGGTGTTTTAATTTCATGTCATTTCGAGGATAAAATAAAATAACATTTGCTATTACATCAAATAATGAGTCCAAGTTATTCCCTCCTATAACTTCTTTAATGAAGATATTAAAGGAATGTTAAAAATCATTGTTTCACCAATTCAAAATAAATTACACCAATATGTACATCAAGGAACTAAGTTCTACAATTTAATATGTAATACGAAAGCATTATATAACCTTCATTTTGATTTAGCATATGAGCTTATCTTTTAGAAAGAAGGTTTGCAATATAGAATGGAAAAATCCTAATAGTGCATTAGAGATATTTATTATTTTTCATTATAGTTTTTATAGCCTTACCATATCAATTTGGGAATTTTGTCCGTTTAGAAAACCATTTAGATACATTTAGCCATATATTGTACGCCAATAATATAGTAGTAAGAAATTTACAAATGAAAGATATAGAAAGAGTAAGGTGGCATGGTTAATTACTCATGAAGGTATAGTGCGTTAGATGAATAAATAGGCTTCATTTGCAATAACATAGTATGTTTTCCCTTTACTGCTGTGTGCTTTGTACTGTGGCGAACCATTGACACTCACTTTTGCATCAATCATAAATCCCTGCATCTACAGAACCAGCTCCATCTTTATATTTCCAAGATGGAGCATCCTAGAAACGTAGATTGTCCACTTTGAAAACAATACGTTTTCAAGGTGGACAAATAAACTGTGCTTTTCTTATCGAGTAGCAACAGATACTTCTGAAAGAAATAGACTACATCATAATAGGGGTTATATTCACAGCTGTAATTTTACAAGTTGAAATTGCAAACCTAACGGTTGTAGTTGGATTTATAGGTAATGTCCCTAGTACTATCCCAAGTCCTGTTTGTTCCACGCTAAAATCTGCTGCAATAGAACCATTACTTGCTAAAAGACTTACTGTAGATCCGATAAACGCATCCAGTAATTGTCTAATTGGTCGTTCACGACATTCACACTCGCATCCTACATCAGTAGGTGGAAGTAATGTAATAGGTGGTCCTGGTGGTAAAAAACCTACCCCTGTTACATCAGATATATTGACCACAAAGGTTGTGGTGCCATCTGTAACTGTAACTAAAAAATCATTCACAGAAGTGATAGTAAATAGAAAGAAAAGCGGGGGCGTGTTGGGTGTGTCTGCAATAGTGCCAAGAATAACAGTTTCTCCAATAAGTTGTTGTAAAACGCTTTGCATAGGTAAAACACAGCAATCACAAAGACAACCTTCAGTTCCTCCTGTTGGACCCGTTACTCCCGTTGGACCCGTTACTCCTGTTGGACCCGTTACTCCTGTTGGACCCGTTACTCCTGTTGGACCCGTTACTCCCGTTGGACCCGTTACTCCCGTTGGTGCCGTTACTGCTTTTGGTCTCGTTTTGTATCACTTACTCCCGTTGGACCCGTTACTCCTGTTGTTCCCGTTCCTCCTGTTGGACCCGTTACTCCTGTTGGACCCGTTACTCCTGTTGGACCCGTTACGGACCCGTTACTCCCGTTGGGCCTGTCCCTCCTGTTGGACCTGTGGGTAAAGTAAATGGTGGGATTGGGGGAAGTGTAGGGCCAATTAAATTTGGATTTAATGCATTAGCTTGAAGTATCCCATTTATCTTTTGTATTTCATTTTTATCAAACACATAACTACCTCCTATGAGTGTACTATACTGTAGTAATACAGTTACAAATACATAAACTTCATTGATCGTAATATAATATGTTTTCCCTATACTATTGTGCACCTTAAATTGTACTGAACCTTCCATATTTAACTTCCTAAAAATTGTAAACGCCTCACCTACATCTACAAAACCATCCACGTCTTTATCCTGCCAAGATCGAGCATCATAGAAACGTAGAATGTTAACTTTAGAAACAACACGCTTTCCTACAATAGAAGAATCTACTGTACTTTTCTTACTAAACTTCACATAGGATGGATTGTTCTTAATCCATTGCTCTCCACCAAGGTTTAACCAACCAGGCTTTTCACCCCATTCAACATAAGCTTCTGATTTATTTAGTTGACGAATCTTAGAATAGCTTGTGTCTGGTCCTTTACGTAAATTAACGTTGTAGCCTTCAATATAAGCTATACCATCGGTTACAGCTGTTGGTACTTCTGTTGGTTTAGGTGGCTTTCAGGTACAGAAACATCCACACTAGAATTATTGTATGCGCGTTGTACATCAGCACGGGATTGAGCTCCTGATCCCCCATGAGATTTTAAATAATCAAGTTGATCTTCATGATCTGTACCGCCAAGATATTTAATCACATCGTAGTGAATCCACAATCCTTTTCCTACAGATAACTTGTTATCTTTTAAGATTTCCGCTAAAAGTTTTACGTATTTTTCATATGAACGCTCGAGCTTTGTATGGTCTGCTGTTTCACATAACTCTACATGTACAAATCGTTTATTAGCAGCAGGTCCACCGCCATATGTAATGTATTTTATATTAGCGATTTGGATTGTTTCATCTCAATCAACAGCATATTGAACAAATGCGTTTCTTCATGTACGAGATTCATACTTTTGAATATTTCAGAAGTCGCTGTACTATGAGCTACTACGCCCTCATAAACACCTACGCCAAAACGATATGGTTGTTTTGGTAAATTAGGGATAAAAAACGTTCTATCAGCAAAAATACTTGTAGCAAATGAACCAGCAAGTACTAGAATCATAAGGAACGAGGTAATTAGCTATATTAAAACCAGCTAAAATTGGAATGAATGTAAGTGATTGATTATTTATATCCTTAATTCCTTTCAATATTATTGTTGTATTCGGATTCATATACGCTATAAACAATCTAATAATTATTGTCAAGATAGCTGATATTAAGAAATCAAAAGTTTTTTCTGCTTTCGTTGCAGAACGCAAATAATTCATTGAAACCTCTATCGGAAACTTATTTGCTTTCCAAAACAGATTTTCTCTTCATCCATCTCCATATTCGTATCCGCTTAACAAGCATTGTTTTATTTTGAACAGGTATTCGCTTATAAATATCGAAATATACAATAAGAAAAAACAATAAAATTGATTATTCTTTCGCTTCTTTGTCCATCCTTTTAAAAAATCTATTTTTTGGAAAAGGAGTGTTTATATGGAGAAACAGACACTTTGGAAAAAATTCAAAAAAAGCTCAGTAAACCTCGGTAAATCCAGCGTATATGAAAGTATTATTTTATTTTACACAATGAAAAAGAAAGAGTTACCTACTAAAGCGAAACTCATTATATTAGCCGCTTTATCCTATTACGTATTAACAATCGATTTCATTCCAGATATAGCTGCTATTATTGGGATTGGCTTATTAGATGATGTTTTAGCAATCGCTGTAGCGCATAAATATGTTATGCGACATGCGGATGCTGAAATTCGAGAGAAGAGCAAAGTAAAAATGGAGTCATTATTTACTTCAGCACACATTTAACGAAGAAAGATAGGCTCTTACTTGTCTTTTCTCACTGCCTAACCATCATCTATAGCTTTTAAACAAATGATTTGAACAGTGTTAATACAGAAAAAAGAACTAAAATAATCTTTTAGTTCTTTTTTGTCAACTCAATTTATTTTTGAACAATAGTTAAAAGAGCCTATTTTAATTTACCAACTAAAACAGGCTCTTTACTAATTTAAATTTACAAGATCATCATCATTTTACGCTATACTTTGCTACTTCAACAACATTTCTCTTTCATCGCTTTCATCATAGACATAGTAGTCTTCATCATTTCATCACATTCATTCATTTTCACCATCATTGCCTTATCCATTTCTACATCCATTTGCATCATGTTATTCATCATCATTTTCATACACTTCATTTCACACATCATTTTTTCCATAGACATCATCATGTTTGTTGTTTCTACCATCATAGTTTTTTCCATATTAACATCCCCCTAGAATTTTTATGTTACAAGTATAAAAATTCCTTTTCGTTTTTCTAAAACCTTCTTAGTTTACCTCATACAAATATTTATCAATATATTTCCCTCTCAATTCGTCATTGATTAACTTTATTTATTGTCACGCTGAAACGTAAATATAATAAAAAGCATCTTATTATAGATGCTTCCTTGTCTAACAATTAAATTATTAACACTATGAAACTCCATTTGTTTCGTAAACATAGGGTAAATCTATTATTTTTATAAAATTCATAAATCCAACTATAACGTATTACAGTTTCATTCATATACTGTAGTAGATCACTAGAAAGGAGGCGTATATATGGAAAGTTGTATTGTGTTCGTAAACGGCCAACCTTTTTTAGTACTCACAGTTGCTGGCATCGAAATTGCTAGATTGGAAATTACTCTTCAAGTAGCACTAGCTTTGAGAGTTCTCGGTATTCCAATCTGTGGGTAATTCATTTAAGTAAGTTTAAAAGAGAGCTTTCGCTCTCTTTTAAACTCTTGTCAAAAAATGCACTTCTATACACTTAGCAAGTGTGACTCATAGCCTTGTAGAAATTATATAATAAATATACAAGCATTTACGTTAAAAGAACTTTCTTTAACACACACATCTGCAAACAATTTAACATCCTCTTCATATCACGTTCTTTATAGTGATTCAGACATGCTATTTGAATCCAGTTATTCTTTTGTAAATATGCTGATTCATAATGAACAATATATCCTTGTAATGCTAATGCATCACCTACTGCCTTAGAACACTGCCCTTCGTTTAATTGAATGGTAAGAACAATTTGAGCGGCATGATCTTTAGGTGAAACAAGCTTTAAACCCATAGTATTAATAGCTTGTTCAATATAAGCATACGCCTCTTTTATTTTTTCAAATGCCTCTTCATCTTCAAGTCGCTTCAATGCTTCTTGCAATGCATAAATTAAATTCCATGAATGGGAGTATGGGATACTTTCATTTTCTTCGTACATACCAATGTCCATATAAGCAGGTACTGCCTCGTTTACTTTTACAATGTGGTTATGAAAAACGAAAGATAATCCTGTATATGATTTAATCGCTTTTCCGCTAACACCACTTGCAAAATATACATCCTTCAAATTTATTGGTATTGCTCCAATTGAGCTTATACAATCTACACATAGTTTCATTTGATATTTTTTACAAAGAATGTTTAGTTCTTCTAAATTATTTAACATTCCAGTTGATGTTTCATGGTGAACAAACCAAAGCCATTCATAATTTCCAGTTGCCATTATTTTTTCTAATTCTGTATAAAGAAACGGCTCTGCCATTTCTTTTTTATGCGTATCATAATGTAATTGCGCACGTGTTGCATGTCCCACTAACCTATTTCCAAATTCCCCATTTGTTAAAACTAGTCCTTTCCCTTTTAAAGAATTCAACTGTAAAGCAATGGCATCATTCGCTAACGTCCCTGTTCCTAACATTATTTGCACACGTTTTGCTTTTGTTATTTGCAGTAAACGTTTTTTTACATTTTCCATTGTCACTTGAAATGACTTAGAACGATGCGAAATAGGCTTAGTAGAAAATGCCTTTCGAACATTTTCTTCAATATCCACTGGACCAGGTAAAAACGTATATTCTTTCGTCATAATACCCCCAACACTCGACTCTTCAAACATAGCTGGGGTAACATACATTGGCTGGAAGGCTGCTTCTTCAGTACCAACTAACGTATGGAAAGATTTGAATCCCATTTGCTCATATAAAGGTAGTTCACGTGTTGTAGCAGAAATGAGTGCCAATTCATATCCATTTAGAAGCAAATAACGATGTAAAAAGCGAATTAAACCTAACAATGCTCTTCCATTTCGATATTCACGTTCTACTGAAAGTAAACGAATTTCATATACATTTTCTCCATGTTCTTGCAAATAAAAATCTAGATTTGGAATTTTATAATCTAACGAGAATGGTCGTTTTCCTCGCAATGCAACCATACCTACTAACTTATCGTCATCTAAACAAATTAAATATGTATTTTCTTCATGGAAACGATCTATACGAACACGATCTTTCGTTTCTTCATGTTGCGGAATTTCTTCTACAAATGTTTTATAATTCAATTTTTGTATACTTTCAAATTCCCAAGCTTGATCAGCAACTTTATAAATTAACCCCATGTTGTATCTCCTTTATGTATTTAATAAAAATTATAAGTGGAGATTAACTCCACTTATTAAAAGTTCATTTCATTCTCGATTTACATATAAAATAAGTACAATGATAAGTGCACTTAAAATAGTCGTAACAATAGAGTAAGAATACAAAATCATGCAAACTGGTAAACAAGCGATTGTAATTAGTCCGGGCTTAGTAAATCCTTTAAAGATTAAATAAAATATAATGAAAACAGTAATAAGAGTAAGCGCTATCAAATAATCAAATGCAATTAAACCTCCAATAAATGTTGAAATGCCTTTTCCGCCCTTGCCTTTAAATAAAATTGGGTAAATATGTCCAAGTATAACAGCCAGTAAAGCTAACATTACAAATGTAGAATCTTCGAAAAGGTATTTTGCAATAGAAACTACGATTGCCCCTTTGATCGCATCACCTAAAAATGTAGCGACGAAAGACCCTTTTCCATATACGCGCCCCATATTTCTTGCGCCAGGATTACCACTTCCTTCTTCACGAATATCAACATTATGTTTCCATTTCGTTACTATATAAGCGGTCAATATGTTTCCAAATAAATAAGAAGCCACCAAATACAAAAATTGCATACTATTAATCATGTAATCATTCACTTTCTACATGGGAGTACTTATACAATATTCAATGACTATGTATATTGTACTTTTTCTTGCTTTACATCCCTTTGTATATTTTAACATCATATTTTTACAAATCATACAAAAATTCTCATACTTCTATTTTATAAAATATACACCCTTCATTAAATGATATGTTCCTTTCACTGCCATTTCTGATGGTGATACGAATATAACTTCTCCCATACTTTTCTCACAGCATTTCTTAAATTCAGCATATATTTCAGGTACTGAACACAATATACTACCACTAACTGCAATTAAAGGTGATAAATCAAACTGCATCTTGTTGTAAATATTCACCGTAATTATCGTTAATTCCTTAGCCGCTTGCAGAATAATTTTATGTGCATCATCATTCCCATTCCTCGCTTCCTCTATAATTAATGGTGCAATTGCTGCAACTTTATCTTTTGAAGAACTATATACTAGTCTTTTTATATGAGATGATGTTAAAAGTCGAAACTCGTCTTGAATCCTTAAGCTTAATGGACAAAGTCTAACTCCTTGATCAAATTGATTTGCCATTCTCTTTAAACCTTGTAACGCAATCCAATAACCGCTTCCCTCATCCCCTAAAATATGTCCCCATCCACCGCTATACTCGTACACTTCGTCTTTCTTTCCTATACAAATTGCACCTGTACCGCCAATCGTTAAAATTCCATCCTTCCCTTTTAAAGTAGCTGCATGTGCAAGCATTGCGTCATTTAAAACTTCAATTTGTGTTTGGTACTTCTTTTTTAGACGTACTGTTAATTCATTTGTATTTGCTCCACTTACACCCGCTAACCCTAAACAAATACAAACGCAATGCCCATTTAATACACCTTTCCGGCATTGATCAATCGCTTCCATAATATGCACAAGAGCTTCTTCAAAATCTATTAATATATTTCCAAAACCACTTGTAGCTCTTACAAGTTCGTTTCCGTCTTTATCAAATGCAATTGCTTCTGTCTTTGTTCCCCCACCGTCTATTCCTATCATATACTTCATATGTTCGCCTCATTTTCATCATCTTATTGGAGGGAATGTTATATTCCCTAAAACTACAGATTGCTTTGCACCTGTTGCGCTTGGCACATTACTCGGATTACGATGATGCGTTTCGTTTGCTAATATCGCAAAGGCGATTGCTTCTTTCGCCTCTGAAGAATAGCCTATATCTTCTTGAATGAATATCGCGCACTTTTCTTCCTTCAATCCATTTCGTATCATTTCAACAAGTGTACGATTATAACTGCCCCCACCACCTAAAATTACTTCATCGATTTCATAATACGGCAGAATAAACTCCTTATAATGATGAACAATTGAACTTGCTGTAAACATCGTGACAGTCGTCAAAAGATTTTCTTTACCATGCTTTTCAAACCGCTTCGATAATTCACTTCCAAACTCTTCTCCAAACTGTTCTCTACCAGTTGATTTCGGTGGATTCATTTTCAAAAATGGATGGTTCATACAATATGTCAAAATTTCATCTACAACTACTCCTTGTTTTGCAATCCTACCATTTTGATCATATGGCAACTGAAATAATCTTTGACATACATCATCGATTACCATATTTCCTGGGCCAGTATCAAAAGCAATAACGCTCTTATCACTTAGATGACTTGGTATTACTGTAACATTACCGATTCCGCCAATATTTTGTAGTAATCTATTTTTAGTTTGATGACGATACAAAATGACCTCTGAATATGGCACAAGTGGTGCACCTTGTCCCCCTGCTGCCATATCCATCGTTCGAAAATTAGAGATAACCGTAGTGTTCGTTTCATATGCTATAACTGCTGGTTCTCCAATTTGCAATGTCGAAGAAATACTCTTGCCTTCTTGCTTTGGCTGATGATAAATCGTTTGTCCGTGAGAACCAATTACATCTAATTGTCCCAAAGGAAAATTGGCCTCTTTACAAACTTCCTTTACAGCATTGGCGAAGCATAAACCGAGTTTGAAATTTAAACTGCATATGAGTTGTACATTTGAATTTTCTATTGATAATGCCTGCTGGATCTCATTTTTCATATCATTACTAAATGGCACAGTAGTAAAATGGATGAGTTCAACTTTAGAACCTACACCGCTTCCTTCTATATGAACGAGTGCTACATCTATTCCATCTAATGAAGTACCGGACATAATCCCTGCAATATACATAGCATGCATGACCTCCCCTTTACTAAAAAACAATCATGTAAGTTACAAACGTACAACCGATCGAAAATAATATAAATCTATAAAATAACTGAGCTTTTGATGCAAACGATCCATCAATAAAAGAAACAACTACTGTAAGCAAAATACTTGCCGCAATGCTTGTAACGAGCCATATACTATGCATTTGTGATAGATGTAGCATTCTTAATAAAGGTACGAAAAGGAAATTCGCACATATCACTCCAAATAATAATAAGAATACACCTTTATAACTAAATTTTATATTCATTCCATTTCACCCTCTCTGGACTTCATGTGAAAGAAGTGATAGACAAAATGCCTATCACTCAAAAATAAAATATTAAACTTACGGATTAACAGATTCCCCATCACCATTTTTCTCAATTTCAAGCATGTTTTTGTCGTACATTTTAAAGAATGGTAAATAAATAAGGAATGATATTGTTATGTTTATAAATACGAGTACAATCGCTCTCCAATCCCCACCTGTTGCTAAATATGCACCAATTGGAGCTGGTAATGTCCATGGAGGCATTATATGTGTTGGTGTAACAAACCCCATCGCAGTTGCTGAGTATGCAATAGTTGCTGTTACTAGTGGTGTAATGATAAATGGGATAATTAATATCGGGTTTAGTACAATTGGCAATCCAAAAATAACAGGTTCATTAATATTAAAAATACCAGGTACAATACAAGTTCTTGATAATGCCTTCGAATATTTTGATCGACCAAATACAATCATAGCTAATACAAGTCCTAACGTCGCACCAGAACCACCAATCCATATAAACCATTGGTATAATGGTTCTGGTGAAATGAATGGTAATTGATTTGCGCCACTAGCAACTGCTTCACCATTTTTCCCTAAATATACTTCCCATAATGGCCGGGCAACAGTTCCAACAACCGACACACCATGAATTCCGAATGACCAAAAAAATGTAATTAAAAATACTGGAATGATTACACCGAAGTAACTATCACCAGCTTTTACTAACGGTGCCGCTAATTTATCAACTACATGATGTAAATCAATACTAAAAACGACAGTTACTAAACTCATTAAAATAATAACGAATGCAGCAGGTATAAGTGCTTCAAACGAACGTGAAACAGACGGCGGTACTTGTTCTGGCATTTTAATCATTACATTTTTCGTCTTACAAAATCTTAAAATCTCAACTGATAAAATAGAAACAATCATTGTCACGAATAATCCATGACCTCCGAGATTTGTCATCGGAAGCATAAACCCTTTTTTATCAATTAATTCAGGCGTTAATGTTAATAGTAATGAACATACTGCAAGCTGTGCTCCTGATAAAGCATCTAGCTTATAACTTTTCGCTAAATTATACCCTATTCCAAATGCTATATATAAAGACATAATAAACATCGTTAAACGATATGGTATTAATATACTTGTTTGATTTTTTAATGCCCAAACAGATATGAAACTATCTTTCGATAATGGTGGAAATGCTACGATTAAAAAGAAACTTCCTACAATAATAAATGGTAACGCTGAAATAACTCCATCACGGATTGCTTGTAAATGCCTCTGTTCAGAAAGCCTTGCCATCGGTCCAGATAAGTTTCTATCAAGAAACGTGACAAATTTATTCATAACGCTTCCCCCTAACTAATTAAATCATTTACAGTTTTTAATAAAGTCGGTCCGCCAAGCGGCGTGTATGCTTGTGGCGGTATGATACCGCACGGGATAGATTCCTCTTCTGCGAATTTTTTAACAGAGTCAAATCTATGTCTTACTTGAGGTGCAACCATTACAACGTCCCAGCCATTCTTTACTTCTTCCTCTATCTCACTTGTTCCAATGGCATGGACTTCCATGTTTACACCTTTTTTCTCCGCCTCTTTTTTTAAAGCGTTTACAACAATTGCGCTGGACATTCCTCCAGAACAAACGAATAAAACTTTCATTATTGAATCCTCCTATACTTATAAATTGTTTCTTTCAAATGAAAGAAAGTTTCACTTTACTAACAAGCATATGAAGAAATGAAACGATTTAGTTATACTGAAAGTAAATTTCACTAAAAATTTTTTTCCTATTAAATTAATGTTTCAATACTTATTTTTCTCAATTGCAGGGCCAACCTAACATCATATATTATTTTAAATAATCGTATAATAGGGAGGCGTATAAATGATTATGAAACGTTTAGTAATGATGTGCTGTATCGTCATATTGTTTACTCCTTTCTCTTTCATTTCCCCTCACTCTACTTATGCTGAAGTAAATACTACTTACAAAAAACATGAATTACGCGCTGTATGGCTAGCATCTGTTCTCAATATTGATTGGC
Organism: Bacillus sp. AR13-1; assembly: GCF_008042285.1. Taxonomy (NCBI): domain Bacteria; kingdom Bacillati; phylum Bacillota; class Bacilli; order Caryophanales; family Bacillaceae; genus Bacillus; species Bacillus sp. AR13-1. The sequence continues at coordinate 133,585 of NZ_QNUA01000020.1, read as the reverse complement.
CTTCAAAAACTGGCTTACCTATTGAAAAGCAGAAACAAGAATTTATAAGACTATTAGACGATGTAAAAAACACTGGTATGAATGCAGTCGTTGTACAAATTAAACCGACTGCTGATGCTTTCTATCCTTCAAATTACGGTCCTTGGTCTGAATACATTACGGGTACACAAGGAAAAGACCCTGGATACGACCCGCTCGCATTTATGATTGAAGAAGCACATAAAAGAAATATAGAATTCCACGCATGGATTAATCCATACCGAATAACGATGAATCACACTGATATAAATCGATTATCAAATAATCACCCTGCAAGACAACATCCCGATTGGGTTGTACCTTACGGCGGGAAGCTATATTACAACCCTGGTATTCCAGATGTGAAAAACTTTATAACGGAAGGCGCTTTAGAAATTGTACAAAATTACGATGTTGATGCATTACATATGGATGATTATTTTTATCCATATAAAGTAGCGGGTGAACAATTCCCCGATCAAAAAACGTACGAAACGTATAATAACGGTAGATTTACTAATATAGAGGATTGGCGACGTGACAATGTAAATGAACTTGTAAAAGGTTTAAATACAGCTATAAAACAAGAAAAATCATACGTAAAGTTTGGTATAAGTCCGTTCGGCGTATGGCGAAATATAGCTGACGATCCAACTGGCTCTAACACAACTGCAGGTCAAAGAAACTATGATGACCTTTATGCCGATACACGTGAATGGATACAAAAAGGATATATTGACTACATTACACCACAAATTTATTGGAATATTGGTTTCACACCAGCTGCATATGACATATTAGTAGATTGGTGGGTAAAAGAAACAAATAATAAACCGATTCACCTATACATCGGTCAGGCGGCCTATAAAATTAATAATAATTCTGTCCCCGCTTGGTCTAATCCTGAAGAATATCCAAGACAAATTGCATTAAACCGGTTATATCCTGAAATAAAAGGTAGTATGCATTTTAGCTTAAAAGATATGAATAACAATCCACTAGGGGTTAAAGATAGACTCGCAAAAGACATATATAAACATCCTGCATTAATCCCATCTATGCCTTGGCTTGATCATGATCCACCAAAACAACCGGCTTTAAAAGGGGCCATTCCAAGAGAAGAAGGTATTGCTTTAGGCATAATTGATGATAGAGATAATGACTCTGCTTATTATGCGATATACCGTGTGAATGGAAAGAATGTAGTTGATATTCAAGATCCGAAGAATTTACTTACTACTGTAAGAAAAACAAAACTTGGAGAAATTTACGTAGATAAAACGGCTATTTCTGGAGAAACGTATACGTATGTGGTAACTGCAGTTGATCGATTGCATAATGAAAGCATTCCTTCTAGTTTTACTACCGTTAAGGCAAAATAAAATCTCAAAAAAAACGCCTTAAAGCTGAGAAATACTTAGCTTTTAAGGCGCCTTTTTTATTTATTCTTAAACTTCTCAGTCGCTGCTCTCATCTTCACATTCAAATCATGATCAATGGAGTCGCGAATATCACGCTCTACTACTTCCATTTCTTTTTGGAAATTTTGCAAGTATATTTTTAGTTCTTCTTCTTTTTCAGGACGTTGTGATGGTGGTAATTGTACCACTAAAGATAACATTTCAGTTAAATCTTTCATTAAAAACGTTTCAAGTTTATGTTGTTGTTCAAACATACGCTGCTCTTGATAGTACGGCAATGCATTTAATACTGAAATTGTAATGTCATCAACCGTTCTTTGTAGTGAAGGATTAATCGAGCGTTTATATGCTTGAATTGTATTTAATGCATCTGGATATCGATCATAGAAATACAATTTATAAAACGATAAGTCTGTCGGTTTTACAGTTTGCTGTGATTCTTGTCTCAAGAAATCTTTCACTTTCATCGCGGCCACATCGATATCTTCATTTGTAAGCTTTTTCGTTGTTTTTGCCATTACATGCACTTTTTTCTGTTTTTCTTTCGGTAACATTGAAAATACTTGTTCTCTCGTACGTTGACCTGATGTACAGAAAAGAGTATTCAATGTATGTTTTTCTTTCTTTCCTTCCGTACGAATCCAGCGATAAAAGAGTGGATGTTGCGTAAACTCTTGTAAAAACGGTGTCGATTTGTTTGATAATTTCTCAATGGAATCTTGTGCTCTCTTATATGGTTTCGTCCATGAAAAATAAAGTTTACGTCCGAAGTATACAACTAAAACAACGACAGTAAATGCGATTAAAAGTAATGATCCTAATAGTAATAATACTCCTTGAATGAAACTCATTTTTTCACCTCCTCTAAAAGTCTGTTATTTCCTTGGACGCTGAATGAGTTTCTGCTTCATCTCATCATTAAATGTATCTAGTTCAATTACAAATTTCTTACTAGACTCAATAATACGTTCTGACGATTTCTCAGATGCTTCAATAGCAGCGAATACATTTTGGAATGATTCACGTAATTTATCCATGCTAATTGCAGGATTTTCAAGGAGTTTTGTTGTTTCTTCTGTATTTTGTTTTAATGCTTGTGAATTGCTTAATACCATTGATTCAATCGCTTCATTTGTTGCATTAACAGCATCAATTGTTTTACGTTGATTTGTTAATGCGAGCTGAATTGCAGCTGAAACCGTTATAACGTTTTGCGTCATCGTAATTGCATTACGAATTGCCTCTGATAGCTTTTCATTATTTTTCTTAATGATGTCTACAGATGCGATAGATTGTAATAATACACTTTTCGCTTGTTGCATATTACGAGTACGCACAAGTATCTTTTCTAATGCATCATTTATTAACGGAATATCCCTTTGACGTTCTGGATTTTGTTTCTCAGCTTCAAGCATACCAGCAAGTTTTCTTCCTAAGTATACTTGTTTATCAAGAGCGTGAATTTTATCGTGTGATTGCTCTTTTAACATTTCAAGACCAACCGTATCCTCTTGCAAGTTATCACGGCCAATGAGAAGTGATCTTATAATCTCCTCGATTTGCTTATCTATAGATTGATATTTATGCACGTAATTTTCAAGCGGATTTTTCTTAAACACTTTAAACATAAGTTTCTTCATACCAGTTGCTTTTAATGAGTTTGGATCAAGTTCTGATACCACTTTTCGTAATTCTAACAATGTATTTGGAATTTCTTCATTCTTTCCATTCATCATCGCTGTCACAGGACGTTTTAAAGCTGATAGCGTTTGTCCTGCCGCCTGCTGCTCTTTATCCCCTAAGTCTCCTAGCTGCGACAATACTTTTGATAAATCTGTATTTTGCTCGCTATTTAACTTTTGTACATAAAGATCTGCTTCTTTATTCAGTTCTTCAAGCTCTGCATCTTTTATTACTGTATCCACTACTACTTCTACATTAGTATCTTTCACAATCGATACAGGTTCTTTTTTCTCGAGTTCAGTCAACAAAATCGCTCCTTTATTTATATGTGCGAATTTATGTGCACTATATTTCATCTAATATATCGTATTTCATATACATTTTTGCTTGCTTGAAATCGATTTTTCAAGAAATACCTGCTTATGCAGTCATTCCCTGTTTCATAGTATAAGTATACCTGTTCTCGTCATTATTTTCCTCAGACTTAAGACCTAGAGAACAACATGCTGAAGACGGATTCTTCACAGCTTACCTTACTTATCACCACTGACTATTAATTTGAAATTCCATTTAGTTACCTTCTTAAATTCATACAATGCTCTATCTTTTGACATATACTATCTTTCAATGTGATAATTATATTAGGTTCACTTCTAATTATTCTTCCGCGCAACAAATGCTCCCTTTTGAAAAGCTAATAACACGGTTTCAAACGTAACGTCTTCTTCAATCATCTTTATAAATCCAGCTAATTCCCCCGCATGAGAAGTTGCATTATCAATTACAAGAAAACCTTTTGGCTCTAAAATGCGTTTTATATGTTCCCACCACCACATGTATTGCGTGCGCTCTGAATCTAGGAAAATAAAATCAAATGAACGATCTACTTGCGAATCTAAAAATGCCCCAGCCTCTTGATTATGAATATCGATTCTCTGTGTAAGATTTGCCCTTTCAAAATTTCCAAGTGCCTCTCCAACCCGTTCTGAAGAAAGTTCTACAGTTATAACATTTCCATTTGTTTCTTCTACCGCATTTGCTAGCCACAATGTAGAATAGCCATTTGAAGTTCCAATTTCTAAAATTTTTTTTGCATTGCACCCCTTTACTAATACTGATAAAAACTGCCCCATTTCACGAGAAATATTTCTTAATTTTTCTTCTCTTTTTTCTTTATGTCGATCATGCTCTTCTCCATATTGTTCAAGTTGCAATAATAATGAATCTAGAGTATTCATTTTCTCCATCGCCTTTCCAAGCAATATGATGAAAAAGTACATGATGCCCGTCTACTTTTCATTATATGCGAAATGCACACCTTTTTCCTGTTATACGACAAAGAATTAAAATTTTTTATAGCATATTGTTTCGTTTTTTGGTAAAGTTAATTTCTACGTGCAATTATTTAATTCACATTATTTTACAATCAGTTTTCAATTATAAGATAATCTAAACCCCATTTAAATGAATCGGTATTTCTAATTCAACTAAGCGCCCTTTTCGGACGCATTTTCTTTTGTTTATATATTTCTGTAAGAAAGGATGCTTACACATGAACGTGATTAACTTAGATGCTGCTAGAAGACGTAAACAGCATAAAAAACTAATGATAACTATACCGATTATTAAACGCATTTATGAAGAAGACGGGGAAATTAAATTCGAGGTAGCCGGCGAAAAAGATGTACCTCTTGAAATGTTAGAAAAATAAAAAAAAGACGCACTTCTAAAGAAATGCGTCTTTTTTTATACTGTTACATTTAAGTGCATAAGTTTTCCAGGATTAACCATCATATAAATGTTTGAAATTTTCTCATCCTCAAATATGAATGAAAGTACATACGTCACTTTATTATTTATTGTAACTATAACGCCTGGTGCACCATTTACTATTTTGAAATCAACACTATACTTTTCTGGCAATCGTTTTGCAATTCCAAAGAACAAACGTATAATTTTATCTGCAGAATAAATCGGATTAATTGCAGTTGTAACTTTACCACCACCATCTGCTTTAAATATCGCATCTGTTTTTAATACCTCTAACATGCCTTGCGTATCCCCACGCTGTAATGATGATACAAACTTTTCCACATAGGCAGCCATTTTCTTCGTACTTAATGTTGATTGCTTCGGCTTATCTAAAATACTTTTTCGTGCGCGTTGAAAGATCTTCCGGCAATTCACACTACTTTTATCAACAATTGAAGCTATTTCCTCGTAGTCATAACTGAAAACCTCTCTTAATATGAAAACAACCCTTTCTACCTCAGACAATTGTTGTAAAAGTAATAAATATGCCGTAGAAATTGATTCTTTCATTACAAATGACTCTGCTGGCTCATCAGACTCTTCCACAAATGGCTCTGGTAACCACATCCCTACATATACATTACGTTTATGCGCTGCCGAACGTAATGTATCAATTGAACGATTTGTCGCCATTTTACACAAATATGCTTTCATATTTTCTATAGATTGAACATCCTCTATATTATTTACCGCGATAAATACGTCATGAACGATATCTTCAGCGTCCATAACACTCCCAAGGATTCTATATGCTAATGAAAATAATAATGGTTGATACGCTTCATATAATTGCTCCGTTTCCATGATGAACTGCCTCACTTTCTAATTGCTTTAAAATGTGTAACGCTGCACGTTTCCCGCTTGCTACCGCAGCATCAGCTAATATTTCATCATGCCCAGCCCAATCTCCTGCAACGTAAACACCTGGCATTTCAGGTATATTAGGGCCCGGTTTTTCAACACGGTCAATATGAGGAAAATCATGTACTACCGTTATTTTCGGTAAATATTGCTTTGCAACAACTTCTCTTTTCCAATTAGGATGTAGCAATTCCATCGTATTTTCTAACTGTTCTTGATCATCATGAAAATGATTTATCTCAAGCATAGGATTATGGTACTTAATTAAACTCACTACAAGTGCTCCATCTTCACTTAATTTAGCTGCTCTTGATTGATTCGTAAAAAATATGGGTTGGTCTAACCCCAATGCAAAATGATGCAATGGATTCGGTAATCGTTTCAAACCAATATCTAACGCTGCCACAGTCACTTGTATTGATTGTTCACTCCATTTTTGCAAACTTGTTCCTTCTGTACCTTTTATAATTTTACATGCCTCTTTCGGTGGAGTTGTTACAATAACTGCCCCTGCTTCAAATACTTCATCGTCAAAACAATGTATTCTTTGTTTTCCTTCACAATGCTCTATTTTTAAAACATGCTTTTTAGCCAGAAATTGTACACCACTAGTATTCGCTATTCCTCTTAAATTTGTTATTATCGTCTCCCAACCACCATCTACATAAAGTACTCCTTCTTTCATAGAAAGCTGTATTTGCTTTAGTACGGAAGATGCTAATTGCATTGTAGGAGCATATGTGTATGTCGTTGTTCGGCATAACGCATAAAACATATTTCGTACCATAGGATCCTGTATTTCTTTTTCTGCCCATACAGAAAGACTCATTTTTGGAATCATATTTATATCCAATTTCCCTAAATGAATCATAAGGCGAGAAAATTGTATTTTAGCTGACCATGAAAGTAACGGCGTTGATAAAATGGAGCGAAAATCCGTTGGGATAGTATATACGTCATCTTTCCATATTCCGTGTGCTTTCGTGGACGGCATTCCTCCCGTAAGATTCATACCAAGCTCGTTAAATGTTAAGAACGCTTCTCCTCCGCGGTATAAAGCGTGTGCTCCAAGGTTCATATATATGCCATTTTTATTTATTGTCATCGCTCTGCCACCAAAACGGCTTGATTTTTCTAATACAACAACTTTCCTTCCTTCTTTCGCTAAATATATAGATGCTGTTAACCCTGCAAGCCCCCCGCCAACAATTGCTACATCAAACTTTTTCATAATAAAATCCCTCCTTATCGTTCTACATACAAGACGAACGAATTAGGAGGGATGTGACATTCAGTTACACATAATTTATTTCTCCTAACCACTCCATTGCAGAATCAACTGTCAAACAGTGGCTTAAAACTAATTTATATTCCAGAAAGTGTTGGTGAACATTTTCAAAATAGTAACAGTGACAACTTCTACAAACAATCTTGTTTACATAATAATATTATTTTCTAATCACTTAAATGCTGGTACCAAACTTCACTTTCTTCTTCACTCATTTCTCCTATTATTTTTGAAAAATCTATTTTTCTATCAAATGAGTCTTTTAACATATGAAATTGTTCAAACGATCCTGTAAATGTTTCTAATGACTTAGAACAACAAACCATTTCAATATTTTCGATTGTTGCTCCATCTAATTCTAATTCCTTTAGTCCTCTCATTCTACCTAATGCCGATCCATCCTTTACCTTTGTATCTTTCAACTTTATATTTTGAATTGACGTATTATGTTGAAAGCAATTTAAATTATCAATGGTACTATTTTCAAATTCAATTGTTATTAAGTCATTTAAATTTTGTAAAACAAGTAAATCCAATCCACTAACATTCTCTAAACCTAAAATATACAAATGCTTTAAAGTATCTACTTTTGAAATTGTATAGAGCTGCTCGCGATTTGAAATATGTACAGTAAGCGATTCTAACTTTTGAAACTGCGATAGTAACGAAAAATCTTGAATATTAGTCTGTGAAAAATCTAATTTTTTTTAATGATGATATTTCTACAAGTGCCGATAGATTATTTATCCTCGTATTCTTTATATTCATTTCTTGTAAGTGCTGTAAATGTATGATTGGCGTTAAATCTTGCACCGGATTATTAACTAAATATAACTTCTTTAAAGAATTCATTCGTTCTAATCCTGTTAAATCTTTAATTTCATTCCCAGATAAAATTAGTTCCCTTACTTCCGTACATATATGTAATGGACTAATATCTACTAATCCCTTTCCACCTAAATATAGTCTCTTCTCTCTAATAAATTTATCCGCACGTTCAGAAGAACCCACAATGTTTTTCCATTCTCCATCTAAACTATCGTACCAATCTTTAACATTATTTTCAGACTGAAATATAAATTGAGGATGTAAAACAGGTAATTCAATATTAAATAATGCGTCTAAAAAATGTATATTGTTGTTAGCACCATAACTCCAATATAAATAGTCTTCCTCTTGGTGAATGGTGAAATTTTTATCTTTTAGCGTTTGTAAAATAAATAGTAAAAAATCTGAAATTCTATTTGCCATTACATATTTTACTTCTTCATCTCGTCCAAAATTAATAACTTGTCCCATTTCCCCCTTTTCATCCGGATCAACATCTATTCCTATATTGTTACCGCCATAATCCTTACTAATAGGTATCCATTTGTAATTCACATATGTTTCCTTAATACATTTTGCTGGTATTGAAAATGCATCAAAATTTAAAAACTCCTCTTCTTCAGTTCTTTTCCATACTCTCCACTCATTCAAAACTTCATCTAAAGAGAGAAATGGCAAACCAAAAAACAATCCTGGTCCCGATTTAACTTCACCGTTATGCGTGAGATAAAGCATACGTAATTCATCTGGAAACGAAATTCCCATTTCGCTTTCGACATATTGAATTTCTTCTATTGTTGCAGGTGCATTCAAAAATGGTTTAAAGTGATTTTTCAATTCAACTTCTAACTCTTTTATAATTAGATTATTCATTTCCCACACTCCCTTTTTATTAACTAATAAAAAAGCTCCTTTAATTACATTAATTGTAATTAAAGGAGCTTTTTCTCGCAACCAAACTTATTTTATACTATTTCATCGAAATTCAATCATACTGCATATGTACTTGCAACTTTATTATTTAACGAACTAAAACCATCCTCACTTTCACATTTCAATAACTAGACTCATACCCTAATTTCAGATTGCATTAAAACATAGGAAAGGCGGGTAATACAATTGACTTCTAATATCGACTACACTTCCCCCTCAACTAATTTCACTCATGATTTAAGTAAAAGTAATTTTTTTAAGAAAGATGCCCAAAATTATATAAATGTACTTGGCATGAAACAATTAAATACTTTAGAAAATACTTCTTTATTAGATATTTATTTAAGTACAGGGAATGTTGTAGAACCACATATTCATCAAAATGCAGCTGAACTCGTTTACTGTATTTCAGGATCTGCTGTTGTTTCTTTACTTAATCCATTTACGAATCAAATATTAAACTTACCGATAAAACCAGGGCAAGTTGCCAACATTCCACAAGCGTGGTGGCATTATGAAATTGCTTCAGCAGATAATACTCATTTATTAGCTATATTCGACGCCCCAACCCCAGAAGTTATTTTTGGTTCTGATATTTTAAGATTAACTCCCGCTAATATGATGGCTCATACTTATTGCCTCAATGAACAACAATGGAAACAAGCCGTATCCCCAATTCAATCCACTACGGTAATTGGTCCTCCCGGAAACTGTAATCAAAACCGCGACATGATAAATCAGTCAACTCAGCCCCCTACTCAACAACAAAATCTATATTACCAAGATTCTTATTACTTCCCTCTATACTGGGGGTATTAATTAGTATCATTTTAATAGAACCACCATTTATCTCCTCGGAAAATATCGAGGAGATTTTTTATCGTAACAATTAATAGAGTACATACATATAATATATATATATTTAATTGGAGGTGATAGTACTATGAGTAATTATAACTATCGAAAAAACTACTCTAATAATAAAAATAGTAGCTCTTCAGCATCCTCTCAATCTTCGAACTCTCAATCTTCCGATTCCCAGTCACAAAGAGATTTAGCCGAGCAAGGCTATGTAAAGAAAAAAGGATGTAACTGTACTAAAAATAAATAGTTTATTACTAATTTGAGCAATGACATTTCACCGCTCATGATTAACAATTTAACCCACTAGTATATAGTTTATTTAATGGATGAATTCTGTTTTTAATAGAATTCATCTTTTTTGTTTATATGTAATTTTTCAAACCATATAGCTTATTCCATAAACAATAAAGTGTAAATCATAAATTTTGATTTTTCTTATATACCAACTTAACAAAGAGTAACTTTTCAATTGATTTATTTCTAATTTCCCACAAAAAATATAGCCCCACCTAATAAAATTAGGTGGGGCTATATACAAATGCCTGTTTAAATTTCAAACAAACATTGTAACAAGTTAGACGATATTAATACCTGCACTTACAAATCCAGCAACTGCAGCTATTGGACTAGCAGCTGTTAATGAAACATATAATAATACTTTATCCCCAGCGGCTACCGGAATTGCTTCAGGTATGATACCTGATGCTGTAGCACCAATCGCTATTACGGCAAATGCTGGTGCTAATAATAAAGGTGCGCCCTGTACTGTAAACGTATTACTTGCTGCAGGTGCAGTTAATATTTGTATCTGCACTTGAACAGGTGTTAATGGAGCTAATGCAGCTGTTGCACTAAAGAAACCTGCTAACGATGTAATAGTCCCTGCGCGTGGTGCTACAAATGCATAATCACCTATCCCTAACGCTAATGTGATACTTGTTCCACCCGTTAAAGCTATGCCAGGCTGACTAAATCCAAATCCAAGAAGAGTTCCTGTATTAGCTATTATCGCGTTAACTAACGCAGATGGTGTTGTACCTGAAGCAAACGGAATAATAGCTCCGCCACCAGTTGCTCCTGTTGCTCCTGTCGCTCCTGTTGCTCCTGTCGCTCCTGTCGCTCCTGTTGCTCCTGTTGCTCCTGTCGCTCCGTCTCCTGTTGCTCCTGTTGCTCCTGTTGCTCCTGTTGCTCCTGTTGCTCCTGTTGCTCCTGTTCCTTTGCTTCTGTTGCTCCTGTTGCTCCTGTTGCTCCTGTCGCTCCGCCTCCTGTTGCTCCTGTTGCTCCCCTGTTGCTCCTGTTGCTCCTGTCGCTCCGCCTCCTGTTGGACCTGTTGGACCTGTTGGACCTGTCGCCCCTGGAGTAGCATTGATTAATTGAATTAATAAATTAAAAAGAAGTTGTAAAGTTGCAGAATCAACATTTGAGTTGCAGGATATAGGGATAAGATCTAAAGCGAAGAAGAATTGTGCAAGGGCGCTATAAAATTGTTGCAATAATGTTGACAATTGTCCTAAATTAGGTGCTGGAGATTGTAATAAAACTATAATACTTTGAGTTAATTGTTTCAAAAAATTAACTTCTGGAGAAGGTAATAAGGAATTTAAGAAAATTAAAAATTGATTAAATAAATCGAGTAACGCTAATCTGTTTGCATTACTTGGATTTGCAAAAAATGCTGAAATAGCTGATACTAATGAGTTTAGTAAAGTAATTAATTGACTTAATTGTTCCCTAGTAATAGGAACTGACTGTGGATTTTTACAACAATCTGCTGAAAAAACAATTGGATTGCAGTTATTATGACCAAAACAATTATTATTTGACATTTATTTCCTCCTTACTTTTCTTATAGTTGAGTGTTTTCCTATTCTAAGAACTATAAAAGATGCGATTGTAAAAAGTAGTTGAGTTATATGTTTCTCTTAAAATAGGAAACATGAATTATAATCAAACTTGAAAACGTAATTTAATTATGTTCATGACTCACATATTAATTATATGTTTTTAATAATTGACTGCTTAGATTAAACACCTAAACTTAAGAGTTTATTTTATTTTTCCACGTTTATCTATTAGGTCCAAAAGCACATTTTCATTTAAAAATTAAAACATAAATAAATCATTAGCATATATTCTACAAGTAACAACATCATTCTTTCAACTAATTAAAAATGATACCTTTACTAATATTGTGTTCCTTCTATAATCATGAAGCCGTTTCTATTATAAAAAACTTTCATACAATATAGTGGACAAGTTATTCTATACTTCGTTCAAAAAATAATTAAAGGAGTGAAATTTAATTGCCAATTATTCAACCATTTATCGCTTCTAGAAGATTTACATCTACACTAGGAGCTGGAACAGGAACAGGTGCAGCTTTTGCAATTGCTGCAACAGCTTGTTTAAACGATGCCGGTACTACTGCAACTGCCTTTCCGACTTTTACGTATTACAACCTCTATGTAAACGGCATAATTCAACCTAGCGTGAACTCCAGTGTCACCACAGGTCCTACTGGTGCTATTACAATTCCTGGCGGAGATGTATTAGACGGTGGAATTCCAATTACAATTGAATTTATCGTCACTTAATTTTAACTAACCAAATTTAGAACAAAAAGGACAGATTTCTCTTTATAGGAAATCTGTCCTTTTTAATTGATAATAATAAATTGTAGGATAATTGAAGATCCTTGTGAGGGTGGTTCAGCATCTAATAAAGTTAACTGACCAGCTGTAACTTCATAAAAAGGTTGTGGTTGAAGAATTCCATTTATAAATAGATTAATATAAGAAACTTCACTCGGTGATAAGATTTGTGTTGTACCGTATTGTGCTATACCATCTGCATTAGTATATATAAGTTTTTCCCCATCTGAAAAAGTAAAATATAATAGGTTTGTTGTTGGGATTGTTCCCAGTATTCCCGTTGGAGCGGTTATTCCTGTTGCCCCTGTTGGGCCGGTTACTCCTGTTATTCCTGTTTCTCCTGTTGCCCCTGTTGCTCCTGTTGCTCCTGTTGCTCCTGTTCTCCTGTTGCTCCTGTTGCTCCTGTTGCTCCTGTTGCTCCTGTTGCTCCTGTTGCTCCTGTTGCTCCTGTTGCTCCTGTTGCTCCTGTTGCTCCTGTTGCTCCTGTTGCTCCTGTTTCTCCGGTTTCTCCGGTTTCTCCGGTTGCTCCGGTTCTTCCGTTTCCTCCGGTTCCTCTGTTTCCCCGGTTGCTCCGGTTGCTCCGGTTTCTCCGGTTGCTCCGGTTTCTCCGGTTGCTCCGGTTTCTCCGGTTGCTCCGGTTTCTCCGGTTGCTCCGGTTGCTCCTGTCGCTCCGGTTGCTCCGGTTTCTCCGGTTGGAAAATTAATAGACGGAAGAGGTGGAAATGTAGGACCAATATTTTTAGAATCCATAACTTCCTTAGACATTGGTAATTTGTCATATCGATTCAAATTTGCATCTCCCTTCTATAGTATTTATTAAATGTTAGATGTTCCGAAATGTTAAAAGAATTATCTAAAAAAACACTATTAATCTCTCGATTAAAATCTTTGTACAAAATCAAATTTAATGTAACTTACTAAAAATGAATGTATTTTAAACAGCATGCCGTTACTATAAAAAATATTATTAATAGAATATATGAAAAGTATCTCCTTTATCATAAAAATGAGGTGATTTTAATTAAAAATAAAGATAGAGAAAATCCCCAAAATAATGACGTACAATTATCCTTCCTTATAGACTAACTAGTCCTACTGGTAGTACTGGACCCATGAGTAATACCGGACCCACGGGTAGTACCGGCATAAACGTTACAACAAATTCTATGTTTGCAAATAATACAGTGGATGGTACAGTTTCAGTTGTACTAGGGTGGTACTAACATACTACTTTCAAACAATCAAAGCCTTGATAGCTTTGCAGTCAATAGTGCGAATGATTTATTTACAGTCCCTGTAACGGGACGTTATTATCTTTCTTATCAAATTAATACTACAACTGTACTTCTTGCGGGTTCAAGACTAATTTTAAACGGATCTACATCACTTCTGGGCTCAATTCTATCTCCTGCCTTATCTACTTCAAGTTATAATAATAATTTAATTACAATATTAAATGCAGGTAATACTATTTCTCTTCAATTATTCGGTCTCTTATCAATTGTCAATTTAGTCGGTGGTGGATCAACTGGCGCCTCTCTAACAATTATACGAGTTGATTAATAAATGATTCATTTTTTCTTCTTAGCTTTAAATGCCATTCCCCTATATAGATAGTAGAAACTATCTATACTAAATATTCCGGATAAACATTATCAATTTACTCTATACGCTATCAATGTTAAGTTATTTATGAAGACAGTTTCTCCTTTACTCATCATCTCAATATGTATTTGAGAAACATTCTCCAATCCTATACGCGAGAGAAATACTGTGTTGACACTCAAATGAGTGTCTTTTTTTTGTATTTTTCACATAATAAAAACCACCTTGTATAGATGGTTTTATAATTACGCTTCCCTTATATTTTTTATGTACATAAAAACTTATGAAGCTGGATAATAAATTGTCATACTCAACCGAGTTAACGTACTTCCTGAATTATAATAAGCGTGAGGTCTATCCGCCTTAAACCTGATTGAGTCTCCACTATTTAATCTATATTGACAATTATTTACCTCAATTGTCAGTTCACCATCAAACACAGTTATAAATTCCTCTGTTCCTTCTTTATGCGCTTCAGCATATAACTTTCCTTCTGTTTCAATTTCAACAGTATAGATTTCAAAATGTCTATCATCTTGAAAAGGAAAAGAAGGATACACTTTATATCTCCCATTGTCTTCTGATAATACTTGAACATCGTTTCGTAAAACCACTTTCGTATCAGGCTGTGGATTATTAATTAAAGACGTAAAAGACACTTTTAAACCATTCGCTATCTTCCATATTGTTGTTAGTGTCGGGCTTGAATCTCCTCTTTCAATTTGTCCAATCATCGTTTTACTCACACCTGTTAATTGGGAAACCTTTTCTAAACTTAATTTTTCTTTCTCGCGTATTGCCTTTATATTTTTCGCCAAAATAAGTTGAATTTCTTCCATAAAAAAACACTCCTACACTATATACAATATAACGACCGTTATGTATAATAAAAAGCACACGTTATATTGTTCTTTTCGGTCATTATAACATACAAAAAATACTTAGGGGGTTTTGAAATGCCTTTATTTTCTTTTTTATTATTTGTTTTTATTAGTAGCTTCACACCCGGTCCTAACAATTTTTTAGCTATGACATACGCAAATCAACTTGGTTTGAAAAGGAGCATGCAATTTTGCTTTGGAGTAGCTTTCGGTTTTTTCCTCCTCACTTCTTTATGTAGTTTCTTTAATATAGTACTAATTAATATTTTACCTAAAATCGAATTACCTTTAAAAATTTTAGGAGTAGCATACATGTTATATTTAGCTTTTAAAATACTCACTAGTAAAGGCAGTACGGATCCCGATGAAAAAGATAATAAAAACTTATTTACAGTGGGGATTTTTCTTCAGTTTGTTAACCCTAAAGGGATATTATTCGGACTGACTGTAGTTTCTACTTTTATTCTCCCTTACTACCATTCATATTCTAGTTACCTATTCTTTTCATTGTTTTTAGGCATAGTCGGTTTAATGAGTACATTTAGTTGGTGTCTATTCGGGTCGATGTTTCAAAAACTTTTATTAAAACATAACCGAATATTTAACATTATTATGGCAGTTTTATTAGTGTTTAGCGCTATTTCAATTGTTATCAACTAGCTCCATAACCATCCTAATTCTTAATTTAACAGTCCATCTGAAATAAATAATTATCCTTCCACCTATCATCTTTGTTTTTTTAGTTTTAAGGTGGGAACCTTCTAACGATAAGATTCCCACCATATCATACTAAATAAGAAGTGTGTTATATAAGGAGGAGGTTTTCATTAAGACTACTTTAATTTCTCATTTTTACAATGAAGAATATTTACTTCCATGGTGGTTAATGCATCATACAAAACTATTTGATCACGGTATTCTAATTAACCGAGGATCTACTGACCGTTCAGTGGAAATATGTAAGTTATTTGCACCTCATTGGGAAATTCGCAATTCAAAAGTATTAGAATTTGATGCCTATTTAGTTGATCAAGAAGTTATGGAAATTGAAAAAGAAGTTACTGGATGGAAAATGGTATTAAATACGACAGAGTTTCTTTGTTGTTTTAATAAAGAACAATTTTTCACTTCACTTAACTCTAATGGAGGGAACATGTTTTCCATTAGAGTTATAATGATGATCGATGAACCTTCTCACGGCTATTCTAATCCAAGATACAGTATTCCACTAGTCAAACAACGTTATCACGGTATTTTAATCCAACCCAGTCCCAATCTGCTTTATCTCAACGGTAGATTAATTCACAATATTTTTCATGGTGACTACAGAGTCGGCAGACATGGCTCACATTATCCATATAGCATTTACATGCAGCCTGCTTTCGTTTTAAAATTTTTTTATAGTCCATGGAACGAGGCTATGAAAAAAAGAAAATTACAAATTGGACCCACTCTTTCTAAACATAGTGTACAGCGTGGTTTAGGTTCTCATCATTTAACAACACTTGAAAAATTAGAAAAAAACTATACGCACTATGCGACCTTAACTACTGATCTTCGGTTAATCCCAGAATACCAAACTGTATTTCCCGATCTATGCTTTCCTAACTATTAATATCGTAAAAAGGTTAGCTATACATTTCTTATATTTGGGTTAACTGAAACAAATTCTACAGAACATACATCTAAAATTCTTTCTCTTATTCTCCTAAATAGAACTTTTTTCTACCTTGTACAAACAGTTCTTATCCTCATTAAATATAATATATAGACAAACAGAAGATAGGAGATTAAAGAATGGCTGATTTTTTTTATAAACATGGTAAAAAGTACTATAAAAACTATTCATATTCTCACAATAAAAAAGAGAACTGTTTCACTAAAACGCATACGATTGCTGGCTCAAATATACCGTTAGATATTATTGTACCAGCTAACACTTCAAGAATAGTTTTTGAAGATGCTACTAATAATCACAATAAAACATTACTGCAGTTTCATGTTCCTGGTACTTCTGCACCAATTGTTGTAACTATTCGTACAAGAAATTCTCGTAGACCGATTACCGCTACAATAGCTTCAGGTGAAACAAGAATTCTTCAAGTAGAAAATTTTGAAAGCCTCACTCTCACAAATAATAATAATACAAGTAGCGACATTGGTGTTTATATCCAAAAAACGTTTTGCATCTGCTGCAATGAACAAAATGATTATTATAAAGAGCATTCATATTCTATTAACGAAGATAGTAACTGTTTTGTCGAAACTCACACGATTGCTGGTTCGGGAACTACCTTAGCTGGAAATGTACCTCTCGATATTATCGTACCCCCTAATACCTCAAGAACAGTATTTGAAGATTTTACTATTAATCACAACAAAACTTTACTTCAACTATCTGTTCCTAACGATTCCGGTCCCATTGAAGTAACAGTTCAAACAAGAAGTTCTAACATACCAATTAATGCAACTTTAGTTCCTAATGAAACAAGGATCTTTCAAGTAGAAGATTTACAAAGCCTTACTCTCACAAATAATTCCGATACATTTGATTTTATTGATATATTTATCAATAAAACATTTTGTATTTGCTGTGATGACCAGAACAACCCTTGCGATGAATGTAACCATGAATACGACAATGATTATGATTGTTAATTTTAATGAAATAGCATTTTTGTTTATAAATTTTACACATTTAAAGTAGACAAGCATATGTTATTATATGGAGATTTCCTCCAATCATAAGTTTCTTATCTTTCTAAGAGTACGTTTATAGGCGTGCTCTTTTGATTTTTTATCCAATAACGATTTTTATATCCACACGCTTCTTACTAAGCTTCATTGCTAAATAAGGTTGGATATATTTTTTCTATTTTTGAATGTATAATCCAAAACTTATTACTAGAAACTGTACAAATACTAATAGCTCTTCAAAAAAAGAAGCACATGCTTCTGTGGCAAAAGACAATTCGAGTTGACGAATTTGATTTTTCGCATCATCAAAATCAGAAGCTACAACTTTTTATTAAATACAACTTCAGCCTTATGACCTTGCAGTATATATTGACAATACTTTAGCTAGTCATAGAAAACCTTATGGATCAATCGCAGTATATAAAAATCCAAATACTTCTCAACGGATAGGATTATGGACAGTATATGATCCATCAAAATATTTAATATATTCCTAATTTGGTTGGGTAAGTAATAGACCAATTAATCCATAATAAGAAAAAGAGGCTGCGAAATAATTACAGCCTCTTTTCTTTAATCGCATTTTTCTATTTGGTCGCCTTCTTCACCTGCATTTTCTGCCGAACTATCCGTTCCGCCTCCTACTGCATGTTGCTGTTTAGTATTAGAACTTTCGATGGCAGCGTTGGTTCCCGCTGCACTGTCTTCTCCACCACCACTTGCCACTTGAGTAGCACTAGCCTGTTCCTTACGGGTTTTATTAATTTGATTATTGATGATAAGTACAAATTCTGCCTCTTCATCCGAAGTTTCTTTTTTCATTTTATGCGGCTCAATCTGGTCCCCACTAATTCCTTTATTTATGGCTTCGCCTCCAGCGCCCACCGTTTCTTGCTGTCGGGTATTCGATGAATCGATTGCTGCATTACTTCCTGCTGCACTATTTTGTCCGGCTCCACTGGCAATTTGTGTTGTATTCGGTGCAAATGTAATCTGATTATTAATGACAATGACAATTTTTCGTTTATCAGCAAGATTTCCCAAATTAATTTCTTCTCCATCTTTTTTTACAAATCGAAACGTGATTTTTTCATTGTTTTCCATACTCTCCCCCCTTTGTAGTATTAAATGACTGGAGAATGATAATGGATTGGACAAGCGTATTTTTTTATAAATATGTGACCCCGCCCACAATGAAGGATGTATTACCAGGTTCCGGTATTTACCTCATATTAGGTACGTTGGCTTGGCGACAGTCCAGCATCCGCCGAATTTCGGAATGCATGGAGAAAAACCTTATAGGAGATATAGAAAGAGAGATTAGTAGAAACATTGGTATATAAAGGTTTCTAGGTTTCATTATATTTTCCTTTTCTTATTTATATTTATCAGCCAAATATCTAGCATAGTGAACTAAATTTCTAGCTACATCTAATTCAAGATTAAATATATTAGGTACCCCTGGTCTCCAATTCACCTCAAATAACCACAATTTTTGATCCTTATCAATCCCTACATCAATTCCTAACTCATCAAATAGTATATCCTTATATAAAGAATTAAAATGGTTAGAAAAAGTTACTGCAAATCGTTCTAAATACCTTTTAATATTATACCAATCGTTATCAAACTCCGCTTTTAAAAAAACATCTAAATACGTACTATAACCACCCTTAGCCATATTTGATACAATACTTCCTAATGGACCTATTCTCGGGAATATAGAAGTAACAACCCACCTGCCTTCCCCATTTCTTTGAACATGCAATCGAAAATCATAAACATGACCAGATTTCATTTGACATGAAATAAACTGTTGAATTATGTAACCTTGCTCTTGAATCTTATCAGATATAAAGCTCCGTAATTGTTTTTTATTAATAGATGAAATTTGTTCTGACTCATTCATACTGTAATTCATCCCATTTTTTTCAA
Organism: Bacillus sp. AR13-1; assembly: GCF_008042285.1. NCBI lineage: Bacteria > Bacillati > Bacillota > Bacilli > Caryophanales > Bacillaceae > Bacillus > Bacillus sp. AR13-1. The sequence continues at coordinate 114,108 of NZ_QNUA01000020.1, read as the reverse complement.
TGAAAATAATACCACTACCTTGATGTCCAGAAATTGGTTTAATAATAAGTTTTTCATAACGATTAATCATGTCAAAAAACTTATTAACATCATTTAATTCATAAAAAGGAATAAGATATTGCTTAAATTTTTTCGCTCTATTTATTCTGTTATATACACTTAATTTATTTCCAATTGAATGACTTGTAAAAGGAACTTTTTCATGTAGATAATCATAGATTTGCTGATTTTTATCACTAACATGAACACTTGCATTGTAAATAACATCTGGAAAAGAAAATTCTTGTTCAATCCACTTACCATTTTCATAAGTTTTACCTAAAATCTTCTTCGTTTCTATATTTACTTTTCCTAAAGTAAAATAAAAAAATTCCACACCTTCAGCTTTAGCTACAGCAGCATAAGTATATGCTTTCTTTACGTCATTCGGATCTTTCCGATGATGAAGCATACCAATTATAGTCATGTTAGTTCTTCTTCCCTTCTTTCTAAAGATTTTTTTCAAAACAAATATCAAATTCATTATATATATATTCATGTTCTTCCTCATTCAACCATTTTTCGAAAAATCCAGAACAAGCTTAACCTCATTTTAATATTCTACCTATAGAAATAATAAACCTGAGATTTTATAAAATGATAAAGGTTAAGGTGACATAAAATGGATACTATCGTTTTCATTGAAACAAATAAATCTGGATCAAGTAGGGAAGCAATCAAAGCAGCTGAAAAACTTAATTTCTTTACTGTTTTATTAACTAAAAAAACAAAATTTATTAATGAACGCACTATATTCCCTGATGTACATCAGATGATTTTCACTGATATAAATGATTATGATAATATAATTACAACAATTGAAAAATTAAATACATCAGGAAAAAACATAAAAGGGATCTTTAGTTTTATTGACCCTTTTGTTTATGTGGCTGCACGTTTATCAGAAAGATTTTGCTCAAATATTGTATCTACTAAAGCTATCCATCATATGGAAAACAAAATATTAACTCGTAATGTACTTAAAGAATTACCAATCTCACTCAACTATTTAATTTACAAACCAACAGAATCATTATCATCTTTTCTTGAAAAAACTAAAGAAATAAATTTCCCTCTTATTGTAAAATCCCCTAAATCAACAGGATCCAAAGATGTATTATTAGTAAAAAATAAAGATCAATTAATCTTATCTATACAAAGTCTTTTAAAAAAACTACCTAATGAAGAAATTCTACTTGAAGAATATATAGATGGACCTCAGTACTTAGTTGAAATTTTAGTTCAAGATGGAAAAGTCCATATTATAGCAGTAATTGAACAAGAAATTACACTTTTTGAACGTTTTATTGTTACTGGTTATTCTTTACTAGGACAGGTAGACAAAAGACTATATAATAGTCTTTTCAATGCAGTTAATTCTGTTATTCAGGCCTTTAATATGAAAAATGGAGCGTGTCATCTAGAACTCCGGAGAATAAAAGATGTTTGGAAATTAATTGAGATAAATCCCAGAATATCAGGTGGAGCAATGAATGACATAATTGAAATTGGACATGGAATCAACTTAGTGCAAGAGACTATTCAGTTAATGTTAGGAAATAAACCTTCACTAAATAAAAAACATTATAAATATGTGTACGCTCATTACCTAACAGTTAAATTTAAAGGAAAACTAATTCGAGTTACAGGGAAAAACCGTAGTTCTAAATATCCTGGTGTAGAGAAAGTTTATATAAAACCTAAAAAAGGAACTATCTTAAAACCACCTACATCAATGGGACATCGATGTGGATACGTTTTAGCTGCAGCCTATTTTAAAACAGAAGCTAAAAAAATAGCTTTAGAAGCAGCTAAAGAAATTTCATTTGAAATCCAAAAATAATAAATACGACATATATACACCAACTGATGAAAATATACTAAAAATCATATTTCTTATAATTTTAATTTCTTTACTAAATAGACGACTCCAAAATGTTTTAATTTATATATGATAAAATATATCCATCGCCGATATGTCCAAACATGTAATTTTCATAGCAGCAAAATTACAAATATACTTTTACAACATGATTCAAAAATCAATGAAGGAATGTTTTAAGTGAAAGGACATATTCGAAAAAGAGGAACAAAGTGGTGTATTATTGTCGATATCGGAGCTGATTCAGAGACAGGAAAAAGAAGACAAAAGTGGTTTTCGTGATACATTTAAAGCCTATTTGAAAAAATCCGAATTAAAAAACATTAGATTTCATGATTTACGCCATACTCATGCAACGCTTCTTTTAAAACAAGGAGTACATCCAAAGATTGTAAGCGAACGATTGGATCATAAGGACGCTTTCATAACCTTAAATCGCTATTCACATTTTTCACCTAGTCTGCAAAAGGACGCTGTTAAAACATTTAGTGAAAGACTATTCGGATGGTAATGTTTGCAAATATAAAAAATGAGGTTTCTCTTTTCTAGAGAAACCTCACCACATCAATGTTTTTGTTAAATTTTAAACTGACTCGTATACAAATCAAAGTAAAACCCACCATCTTCCATGAGAGTTTCATGATTTCCTCTCTCTAAAATACTTCCATCTTTTATTACAAGTATTTGATCTGCTTTTTCAATCGTTTTCAGCCGATGAGCGATTACAAAACTTGTTCGCCCTCTCATTAAATTATTTAATCCAGATTGAATTTGTAATTCTGTTCTCGTATCAATATTAGATGTTGCTTCGTCGAGAATTAATATATCTGCATCTGCTAAAATCGCTCGTGCAATCGCAAGGAGTTGTTTTTGTCCTTGACTTAAATTCGAACCTTCTGAAGCAATTTCCGTTTCATATTGATTCGGTAGATGTTTTATAAAAGAATGTGCTGATGCTGCTTTTGCTGCTGCAACTACTTCTTCATCACTTGCATCTAAACGTCCATATCGAATATTTTCCATAATCGTTCCTGCAAATAAATACGTATCCTGTAAAACAACCCCTATTTTACTCCGCAAAGAATTAATATCATAATCCTTGATATCTTTTTCATCAATGCTAATTTGCCCTTTTTGAATGTCATAAAAGCGAGTTAACAAATTAATAATTGTTGTTTTTCCTGATCCAGTTGGACCGACTAAAGCGATTGTCTCCCCAGGATTCGCCTCGAGACTCACATCTTTTAAAATCATGTTGTCCTGTGCGTATCCAAATGAAACTTTCTCAAGCCTAACATGTCCTTGTAAATTTTGTACAAGTACTGCATCTTTTTTATTTTGAATTTCTGGTACTTCATCCATAATTTCAAAGACACGTTCTCCTCCAGCAACTGCCGCTTGAATCGTATCCATTAAAGTTGCAAATTGACTAAGTGGTCTTGAAAATTGTCGAGAATAATTAATAAAAGCTGCAATGACACCTACTGTTGTCATTCCGTTTAATACCATTACCGATCCAGTTCCAATTACAAGCCCCATTCCTAAGTTATTAATAAAGTTCATACTTGGAAAAATAAATGCTGAAAACGTTTCAGCCTTCGTTGCTGAAATTCTTAGCTGTTCGTTAATTTCATTAAAGTTATGTACGGTTTCTTTTTCTTTTCCGTATAACGTAGTTACGTCTGCGCCTGTAATAGCTTCCTCAATAAATCCATTTAATTCTCCTAAATCCTTTTGACGCTTCGCAAAGTTTTTCCCACTATAAGCAACTAGTTTTTTCGTAACGAAAAACATAATAGGTACTGTAATTAAAGTTACAATCGCTAAAATCCAATCTAATGAAAACATCGCAATTGTTACACCTATAAACGTTAACGCTGATGAAATGATTTGCACAACACTTTGTGTCAAAGCTTGATTTAAGTTATCAATATCATTTGTCACACGGCTCATTAAATCACCTTGAGAACGTACATCAAAGAATCGTAGAGAAAGTGTTTGGATTTTTTCAAAAATATCTTGTCGTATTTTTTGTATAGTCTTTAATGCAACATTAATCATTACAAATGTTTGTAACCATGTTAATAATACGGTTATCCCATATATTGCAATGAGTAGCATGCACATTCTGGCTGTCCCGCTTAAATCCTTCGGTACAATGTATTCATCAATGATGACCCCCATATAATATGGCCCCAGTAAACCTAGTAATGTCGTGATAAATACAAGAATAATAACGAACATAAGAGATGCTTTTTGATACCCCATATAGTTCCATACTCGCATTATAGTTCCTTTAGTATTCTTAGTTTTTCCCGTTTTCGGATTGTTACGTCCACCTTTATTTCCAAATTGTCCTTGAAAATTACGCACGCTCTTCCCCTCCTTCTTGCTGCAGGCTACCACCTTGGGAAAGATAAATTTCCTGATACACTTCACAAGTTGCCAATAAATCCTCATGCGTACCATTTCCAACTAATTCACCGTTATTCAAAACGAGGATTTTATCAGCATCTATAATAGAAGATATTTTTGATGCAATTAAAAATGTCGTTGTGCCACTATATCTTGTCCTTAATGCTTCCTGTATTACAGCTTCTGACTTCGCATCAACTGCCGATGTAGAATCGTCTAATACAAGAATAGATGGCTTTCTCACTAGGGCTCTTGCAATAGATATACGTTGTTTTTGACCACCAGATAGATTGGTTGCACCTTGTGTTAAGTTATATTCATAAGAGTCTTCCAGCTTATTGATAAACTCAGTCGCACAAGCAGATGAAGATGCTAATTCCAATTCATCATAAGTTGCATCTTCTTTGCCATAACGTAAATTCTCTTCTATACTGCCTGAAAAAAGAAGTGCCTTTTGTGGAACGAAGCCAATGGAAGCACGAAGTTTTTGCAAATCGTATGCTTTCACATTAACATCATCTATACATATTTCACCTTGATCAACATCGTAAAGTCGTGGCAATAGTTTCGCCAATGTAGATTTACCACTTCCGGTCGATCCAATAATCCCTATTTTTTCACCTTTACGTACAGTAAAGGAAATATCTTTTAAAACATATTCATTATTTTTCGTATAACTATAGCTAACATTTTTAAACTCTACATTACCACCCACTTGCTTTGGTTCATATACGTCGCCTTCAGTTGTAATATCAACTTCAGTATGTAAGACTTGTTGTACACGATCAGCTGATGGAAAAGCACGGGCAATTTGAATAAATACCATACTAATAGACATAAGTGACATTAAAATGATATTTAAATAGTTAATAAAAGCTAAAATGGCCCCTACTTGGAGTGTACCGTTAAAAACTTTCTCGCCACCAATCCATAAAGTTGCTACAATTCCGCTATTTACAACTAGCATAATAATTGGCATCATCAATGAAATAATTTGTATTGCACGAATATTTATTTCAGTTAAACTTGTATTAACTTTCTCAAACTGTGCGATTTCATATTTTTGTCTTACATATGCTTTTATAACACGTACACCGGATAAATTTTCTTGTAGCTTTGTGTTTACTTTATCTAATGCTTCTTGTACTCGCTTAAATGAACCGCTCGATTGACCTGCAATCAATACAATTGCAACTAATAATACGGGTACCACAACAAGTAAAATTGGAAATAGGTCTCTCGCTGTTACAAAGACTATAATGATACTTCCAATAAATAATAACGGTCCACGGACAAGTACACGTAACGTCATCGTCATTGCCGATTGAATAGATGTAATATCATTTGTCACGATTGTTAATAATTTACCTGTTCCAAATGAATCACGATTTTTGCTAGAAAATGTTTCTATTTTCGCAAACACATCTTTTCGTATGTCTGTAGCGAAATTAACAGCAGCTTTTGTAGAATACATCATACAACCAAGTCCTCCAATTAAACCGATTGCTGCTGCTCCTATCATAAGAAGCCCCATTTTTATTACATAATTCAAATCCCGGTTTGCAATTCCAACATCAATAATATGTTGCATTATTGTCGGTTGAATTAAGTCCATCGCAACCTCAAGTACCATAAATAGCGGTCCAATAATAGCGAAGAACATGTATGGTTTTAAATACTGTAACAACTTGCGAAATGATTTCATACACAATCTCCTTTTTTCATGAAATTACCATCGAATAATTTATAGTCCTCCTTATTTGAGCAATATAGTCTGTAATTTCTCCATTAGTCCTATTATATTAGGTAAATTAATATTTAACATTATTAAATGATAAGTTTTAAATCATTTTTAGTCAATAAAATGGAACTTTAATCTACCAGGCATTTTCACTACCAGTTGATGTGAATACTCTTTAACTTAATAAAAACCGCATTCTCATTTAGTAAGAATGCGGTTTTCCCATCTATATTTGTTCAATTTTAAAATCGAAAACCTCGGTCTCGAATCCATTATTTTCAGAAGGACTACACGTATAAAAACCAATTTTAACAGGCTCATTACCTATGTCCTCCATCAAATGAGCGATTCTTATTTGTTCCCATCGCTGACTCGTTTTCACATATATTGTATAATCGCCAAGTTTTCGAATAATTCAAAAACGTAATTGTTGCTTAGCAAACTCATTTGGATAGTCTTGCGTTGACCAATCAGAATAGCCATTATTCGTTACGACAGCACCTAAATGTGATGGGCCCTCAGGAATATATTCTAAAGATGTTTTTAACCAACACTTCTCAGAAATCATAACAAATAAACCCGCTTGATCGTATGTCGCATTTGGATTCATGCGCAATTGAACCTCAGCCTGAAAATCTGTCATTATCTCATCATAAAATACATGGCCATTCATTACTTCAAAACCATAATGGGTTTTCAGCCAAAAATCTGTTTCTTCTTTCGAATGGACAATGAATGTATCATTGTCTTCAAGTTTGTAAAATTTAGGTGCGTTCATTACAGTAAGTTGCTCAATATGATTTGGTATATATGATGTTTTCATAATTCCTCCATAAAAAAGCATTTAAATTAATATTTAAAACTCAGTTAATACCGGGAATTTATAACCTTTAAAATCTAATTCTTTATTACTTCGAACCATTAAATACTTACTAGTCTGTAATTCTGTATATTGTACATCATCAATTCCTAATTGATCTGGGTAGAAATAAAATTCAATCTCCGTAAATTCCCCAGAGATTTCCTCACATAATTCATCTAAAATCGGAATTACCGGCGCAAATACTCCAAATAATTTTAGTTTTTGATTTTCTACTGTAAAAACAATCAGCGCATCTAATTTCTCTGAATAATAAAGGTTTTCATTCCATGTTGAATCATACATATTTAAATAAAACGAAGAGCGGTAATTTAACGTTGAAAATTTATTAGAAAGCCTTTGGCCATTTTCAATAATCTCATGTATTAATTGTCTATCCTCTTCATTATAAAAATCTAACTTTTTAAGTTGAGAATCTTTGTAACCTTTATTTTCGTATGATACTGTCATCAAATATTCTTGCACAATTTGAAAACCAAATGGTTTATATAGTTCCGGATTTTCAGTAAACAAGACCGCACACTCGCATTGCTCATCAATTTCCTCTATCATCTTACTAAACAATTGTTTCATTAATCCTCTTCTACGATAATTCGGATGTGTCATTACTGATTGAATACCCGTTGCATTTATTTTTTCACCATTAATTAAAAGCGGAAGTGAAAATGCCGCAACATTTGCAATCGCATTATCATCTTGTAAAAATGATAATGCTTTATATGTATAATCCCAATACCCTTTCTCTGAAAAATCCTGCAATGTTTGGCTCGTAATCCCAAACACTTCTTCAAATAAAGGAAATAACTGTTCTCTTCTCGGTTCTTCTAATAGCAAGTTTGCCATTTTTTCAACATTCCCCATTTTGTCCCTCCATACGTCGATTCCATTAATTTAGATATACTTATATGACCTACTCTCAAAAAATAGGCCTTTCAAATCAATATAGTATCATAAAACTTTTAAAAATGGTTTAATTTATTTTATGTTTTGATTATTAAAAAACAAGTCGAATAAACTAGTATTAAGATTTTTGAATAATATCATGTTTATTATATAACAAATGGTGCTTCCTACTTATCTTTCCGATAATAGAAATACACCATTTTATGCAAATATAATTCACCTATTCTTTGGTTCCCTCAAGTCGCTCCTTCGTACTAATTTCTTCTCCCTTCACTCGCTTTTCAAACGTCTTTCTCCAACTAGTAGACAGTGCATTTACTTCTAAAATCCTTTTTAATCCTTCAGAGTTTTGTTTTTCTTTATGCATTATGCGATTCGCAAACAAAATTGACACACCTTTTGGATCAGGCTTCAACAATTTTAAAGTATCTACCGGTAATATCCACCCTTCTTTTAATACTCGAAAATAAAAACCTGTGTATCCTGTATCTTGAAAATATAATGGCAACTTTGGAATATTATATTTCTTCGCTAATTTAAAACAAGGTTGTCTTGGCTGCGTTACTTGTACAATCGCTTCTCCGAGTTGAAACGTGTCACCAATACAAACATCTTCTTCACGCATTCCGCTTACTGTTATATTTTCACCGAAAGCCCCATATACAAGTTCCTGATTCAATTCTTTTTCCCAGTACGGATAGTGATCACCAGTATAAACACAAACCGCTTTATCTACCCCTCCATGATGAACTAAATCCGCCTGTCCATCTCCATTAAGCTTTAAAAATGATAAAAAAACAGGTTCCTTTACTTGCTTTTTATTTATCCCTGTTTGAATTAACTTCCCACCATACATAACCTCTTTTGGCAGTCCTATATTTAGAGATAGGACTTCATATGCTTTAGTCATTCAAATCCCTCCTCTTACTTGCGGCACAACTTTTCAAAAGACTCATTTATTATTTCAAATCCTCTATCTATTTCTTCGTTTGAGATAACTAGAGGTGGTAAAAAGCGTAGTACATTATCAAATATCCCCGCTCCAATACTTATAAGCCCATTCTTCCAAAAATCTTCAATTAGCTTTACTGTTAGTTCTTTTGCAGGTTCTTTCGTTATGCGATTCGTTACAAGTTCCATTGCAACCATCGCACCGATTCCACGAACATCACCAATCACTTCGTACTTTAATTGCATTTGATGTAGATGTGACATTATTCTATTTCCAATTTGCTGAGCCCTTTCAACTAGATTTTCTTCTTCCATTATTTCAATTACAGCAAGACCGGCTGCACATGATAACGGACTCCCGGCAAAAGTTCCACCAATTTGTCCTCTCCCAGGAATGTCCATCAACTCCGCACGACCGACAATAGCACTTAATGGTAAACCGCCAGCAATTGATTTTGACAAAGTCATTATGTCAGGTTCTATATGAAAATGTTCCGTTGCAAACCATTTCCCTGTTCGGCCAAATCCAGTTTGCACTTCATCCATTATCATTAAAATACCGTATTGATTACAAATTTCTCGTAATCGTTTTACAAATGAAATGGAAGGAACAATAAACCCACCCTCTCCTTGTACTGGTTCCATTACGATCGCTGCTACTTTTTCAGGTGATACTTCTTCTAAAAACTTTTCAAACTGATAGATGACTTGAGAATCCACTTCTTCAGGAGAAACTCCTTCTTCAGCTCTGTAATAGTACGGATACGGCAATATATGCATGTCTGAAACGAACGGACCAAATCCTGCTTTATATGGAGTTTCTTTGGTCGATAAAGACATTGTCATTAATGTTCTCCCATGAAATCCTCGTTCAAACGAAATTACTTTACTCCTCCCTGTTACTTTACGTGCGATCTTTACAGCATTTTCAATCGCTTCCGCACCACTATTGGCAAACATCGTTTTTTTCTTACTTGTACCTGGCACTTTCTCATTAATTTTCTCCGCTAAAGTAATATAATTTTCATATGGAGTTACATGAAAACAAGGATGTATAAACGATTCTGCTTGTTTTTGTACCGCTCTTACAACTTTCGGATGACAATGTCCAACATTTTGCATACCAATTCCACCAGCAAAATCAATAAACTGATTTCCATCTACATCTGTTATTATCGCTCCCCTTGCTTCTTTTACATATAAAGGCGTTAAATGATATATTCCTGTCGGTACGGCCTCCTCATACCTTTTTTGAAGTACTTGTGAATAACTGCCCGGTAATACACTAGATTTCAACAATTCTTCTTCACCTCATCTAATTTTTTAATCAATCCATTTCTGATAAAGTGATTATATATCCCACAAAACCATTGTTCAATTCAATTATTTATATAATAATGATAGGTATATCCTATGATTAAACTTGAGGTGATTTCAATCGAATTACGACAATTAGAATACTTTTTAGCTGTTTCGAAAGAATTACATTTCACAAAAGCAGCCGAGAAATTAAATATTTCACAACCTTCACTAAGCCAACAAATACGTGCATTAGAACATGAAGTAGGCATGCCACTTTTCGATCGAATTGGTAAAAAAATATCTTTAACTGAAGCAGGAAGAGTTTTATTATCGCACAGTAAAACAATCTTTCACGAAGTCGAACAAGCTCGTTCTGCCATTCAAGACTTAAATGGATTACATCATGGTTCCTTAACAATAGGATCTTTGTTAACCGTAGTAAATTATTTACTACCACCAGCTATATTAGATTTCAATAAGCAATATCCAAATATCGAACTCTCTGTGTTGGGGCTTCGTACAGGAGAAATTCGTGAAAAATTATTACAAAATGAATTAGATATTGGTATTACATTTCTCCCGGTGCAAGATAAAGAGATTGTTTCTATCCCACTATATAAAAGTGAACTTACATTAGTTGTGCCAACCAGCCATTCTTTAACTGAACGTAAGTATGTATCTATTGAAGAATTACAGGACTATCCTTTAATTCTTCTACCTAAAAATTTCTATTTAACAGAACTAATTACATCTCATTGCCAAAACTTTAACTTTAAACCAAAGCCAATTTTAGAAATTAGTACAATGGAATCTTTAATTCAAATGGTCGCACAAGGTATGGGGATTACCGTGTTACCAAAACCGTATATAGACTTTTTGCAAAATGAGCACATACAAGCTATTAAAATTGAAAACCCCACTCCAACAATAGATATAGGACTTATTTATAGAAGAGATAAATATATGTGCGCTGCTACCCGGAAATTTATTGAGCAACTCAAAATAACAGTACATTCTTTACAAAAATAAGCATAAAAAGAGATTATCCTATGCAGCCGTTACACAACGACCTATTAGAATAATCTCTTTTTATAATGATATAAAACATTACATTTTATGGTTTCTTTTCTAATAACCTATTATTCATTATAAGTGCTAAATTATTATCGTATTATTAAGCTACACATCAGCGATATTTTATGTCTATTTCGTATAGGTGTTAGCAAGTCCGTTTGCAAACTTGTTAGCACATTTTTATAAAAATTATATAATGCTTCACAAAGTAGGAATCCGTTTCGATCAATCTTTTTTCAAAATGGATTCCTTTTTGTCTCTTATCAATATTCAAATGTTACAGTAGTACCATTAAAACCATCAAAACAATTAGAGCAATTAGAGCAATTAGAGCAATTAGAGCAATTAGAGCAACCACCACAACCAAAACAACTAAAGCAACCGAAGCAACCAAAACAACGGAATCCACCACAACGACCACCGCCACAACGACCACAACCACCACAACCACCACAACGACCACCGCCACAGCCGCCACAGCGACGAGCATCATCTGTAATATAGTAATATGGATATTGGTTTTGCTGGTCCCAATACACAATATTTCCAGGCTGATAATCATTAAGGCTTAACGCTTGTAGTTCTTGTTGAAAATTATTCATCTTCATGACCTCCGTTTATAAACTAAAACCCCATCGATACTTTCCTATATTTCTGTTCGTTAAATCTAAGTAGAAATAGCGCTATAAAGTGAAACTTTAATCAGTAGGGGTTTTGTTCATCCCCACTGATTATTAGCCCGCACCAATCGGGCGTTTACGGGCAGCAGGGCTCCCACCTAACTTCTTTGCTCCAGTTGAATTTTGAGGTGGGAGTTTTACTGCCCACAAATAGCGGGATAAACTAAGTTCAATACGTACACCAACAAAATATGACCTATCACTAGATGATGCACCTTGTTCATATGCCTATTTTTAGGTTATTTTTACTATGGGCTCATTTTTATAAAGTGAAACTTTAATCAGAGGGGGTTTACGGGCAGTTAATGCGGGCTAAATGGACATTATAAAATATGAATTTAAACAATAATATTTAGATTTATGTCATCATTTTCTAGTTCTATAGTCGTATATTCCATAATTTTGTTTGGTCATCTTCGTATTTCCAATATGCACTCCCATCTTTATTTTTCTTCGCTTCAATATCTGCTATATCAGAGCTAATTTTATAAGTATTTATAATTAGTGATTTCTGCTAAGAAAAGTCTATTTTTATGAATGGCAAATCAGCGATGTTTTTTGCTATTTCCCCCATCACAACCACGGTTTTCCTTTTCAAAAGGCATTATTTACTGTCTAGTTAAAACCTTGTTAAGATTACCGTAAGAATAGACTTTTAATAGGTTGTAAAAATAAGTTCAACATTACAAAACTAGATTTAATAATATCAAATGGATAATACTCTACATCGAAACTTCTTATTTGCGATCAACTATTTATTGAAACGAGCAAACTTGTATTTATAGGATTGCAAATAGCCACATTTTACAATTAATGAATAAATTTTTTACTCATCCATTTTCATGGCAAAAGGAGTATATATTAATGTGTAATAGCAAACCAATTGATGAATTAACTATTGAGGACCTGAAACAAAACCCAATATGGGAATGGGCAATAGATGAAGCGGAAAATGAAGAGTGCGATGAAACGTGGGTAAAACCAGTGGAAACAATAAATTTTACAGAAGAATTAAACGGTTCAATAGTACTTGGCGAATTAATAATACATAATGATGAGAAATTCCCTATGATGTGTAGTATTGATATTGAAAATAATGAGGTATTAATTAGTTCCATTGTTTTTATAACGAAAAAGAAGATGAGTATATTGCTATAGAAGATGTAGTGAAAAAGGTTGAAATGCCTTTATCACTTAATATTAATCTCACAATTAACGGAGAGCCTAGATTTTTAAAATTCTCTGCAGATAAAGTTGATATTTATAAAAACACTATAAAAACTAACTTAAATTAAATTTTAATTGAAGTAAGAGGAAAATACTCATTAAGTAAAAAACAGGAAACCATTATAATTAACGGTTTCCCAAATATCCTTCTATTTTCAATATTTATATAAATCCATACTAAATAATCCCATTTTCCACCAATGTCTCTGCGATTTGAACTGAGTTCCAAGCAGCACCTTTTAATAAATTATCAGAAACGATCCAAAGATGGAATCCTTTTGATGTATCAGGATCTTTACGTATTCTACCTACAAATGTATCTCTTTTACCCTCTGCATATAATGGCGTTGGATAAATTTGTTCACTAGGATTATCTTGTAAAATAACACCTGGTGCATTCAGTAGTACTTCTTTAATTTCTGCAACGGTCGCTTCTTTTTCAAGTTCAATATAAACTGATTCAGAATGCCCCGATACAACTGGAACTCTGACGCAAGTAGCTGCCATTTTCAGATTTGGATCTTCTAAAATTTTCTTCGTCTCTTGAATCATCTTTACTTCTTCGAATGTGAAATCATTGTCTGTAAATATATCCACTTGCGGCAATACATTAAATGCAATTGGATAATGTTTTTTATCTTTTTTCACTGGTAATATAGTGCTCTTCACTTCTTCACCTGTAAGCATTGACTTAGCTTGTTCTTTTAATTCATGAATCGCATGAATTCCTGAGCCTGATACGGCTTGATACGTTGAAACAATAATTCGTTCTAAACCAAATGATTTTCGAATTGGCTGAAGAGCTGTTACCATCTGTAGTGCTGAGCAATTCGGAACTGCAATGATCCTTTTATGTTCCCTTAAAGTATGTGCATTTACTTCTGGAACGACGAGTGGTACATCGTGTGCCATTCGGTATTCACTTGTGTTGTCAATTACGATTGCACCACTAGAAACTGCATGATTTACATATTGTCTAGAAACTTCTCCCCCAGCGCTAAAAAAGGCAATGTCTACACCTTCAAAACTAGTTGATTTTGCCTCTTGTATTTTAATCTCTCGTCCTTTAAATTGTACTATCTTACCAGCAGATCGTTTTGACGAGAGTAATGTAATTTCTTCTATATTAAATTTCGTTACTCTCTCTAACAATGCAATGATTTTTTGCCCTACTGCGCCTGTAGCTCCAACTACAGCTACATGATAGCTCTTTTCACTCATTTTTTCTCCTCCAATTTCAATTGAATGAATTTCTCCACAACTTAATTTTAAAAGAAATTTAATGATTTGAAAAATTGAAATACATGATATAATCATTCACAAATCATGATAATAAAAGAGGTATCATTTATGGAAATGAGACATGTTAAAACATTTTGTGCCATTGTTAAATATGGTAGCTTTTCTAAAGCTGCTCATGCATTAGGTTATGCGCAATCTACTGTGACAGCCCATATTAAAGCATTAGAGAACGATTTAAACATTCCCCTATTCGATCGATTAGGAAAAAAAATACTTCTTACAAAAGCAGGTCATCAATTTCATCCGTATGCATTAGAATTACTTACTATTTATGATAAAGCGCAAGAAATCCCTCAAAACAGTGACCATTTAGAAGGAACATTGGCTATTACATCTAATGAATCATTGGCAGTGTATCGGTTACCACAATTATTACGTACTTACAAACAGGAAAATCCGAAAGTAAATATCGTACTTGAGACAAATACCAATGAGCAAGCATTGAAAAAATTACATGAAGGAGAAACCGATGTTATCTTCATAATTGGAGAAAGTATAGAGCATAATGATTTTATTACGTGCAATTTATGTAATGAAACATTTGGATGGATTTTCCCTGCTCATTTCCCTTCAAACACTGATCCACTCCTTTTATTACAAGATACTCAATTTATATTTACAGAACAAAGCTGTGGCTATAGACCAATGGTAGATCGTTTTTTACGTCAAAGCGGAAGAAATCCTAATAAAACATTTGAGACTTCCAATGTTGAAGTCATTAAACAATCCGTTATGTGTGAGTTAGGAATTTCTATTCTCCCTTACATCGTTGTACAAGAAAGTAATCAAAAAGAACAACTCTGTTTTCAGCCCATCGAAACTCCAGCCGTCATTCAAAGCCACGTAATCTATCATAAATCTAGATGGATATCCCCAGTTTTGCAATCGTTTCTTACATTATTAGAGAGAATAGAAAAGTAAGCGAGTAATTACAAAAATGAGTAACTGCTCTAAAAAGCAATTACTCATTTTTGTTAAAACATTTGTGTTCATAACAATACAGGTGTTTCAAAATCAATATGTATATTATTTATTAGCTTGTACCTCACCTGCAATTAATTTACTACCTGAATATGTACCTTTTTGTATAAAAACTTGATTAATTAATTCTTTTTGCTCCTTTTCTGACATTACTCCTTTCCCTTCTCCTAAATTCCCACTTTGTAATTTCCAAATCTTGTTGTGGTCCACATCAACCTTTTCATATTTTCCTTGTTTCCATCGTTCTAAAATATCCACATATGTACTTTTTTGTGCAACATCATTACTATTTATAATTTCAAGTAAACTTTCAATACGTTCTTGTGTAATAAAAATATAGCCCCATTTTTGATCAGCTTTCGCTTTTTGATGTGCCATTTCATGTAATGCTGTCTGTATGTTCTCATCTGTCCATTTGAAGTTTTTATTAAAACCACTATTCGGCAATGAATAATTTCCATTTTCTAATCTCTTTGCATCTTCGGCTTTTACATTACTATCAGCTAGCACTTCTACTGCCGGAGCGGCTGGTGATGCCTTTTTCGCAGCTGGTTTACTATTATTCAGATAATACAGCATACCATATGTTAAACCTACTCCAATTACTGCCATACCAGCTATAATTCCTATTATTTTAAATAATGTTTTCATCTTGCCTATTTCCTCCCATATTTCCCTTTTCATAATATCTATTTATCAAAAACAGATGTAGCTTCTCTTTTTTCGCAACTTGCTGCGATTCATTTTTCCATACTAATTAACATAAATATAACTATTACTTTCCAGAAATGTAGCAACTCCATCCTCATCATTACTTTTGGCAATAAATTTAGCGACGGATTTTAATTCTTCAACAGCATTGCTCATCGCTACGCCAATCCCACACTTCTCTATCATTTCCATATCATTGTAGTCATCTCCAAATGCAATTACTTCAGATACATCTCGATTTAAGTGCTGTAGAACATGCTGAATACTATTCCATTTTGAAACATCCGTATGCATAATTTGACACAATGTTCCGTTATCTGTAATGACTGCCTTGCACTCATCAGGCAACTCCTTAGTGAACTCCTTATTTATTGAGCCATTAGTACAAACAATTACTTTAGAGGCTTTTTCAAAGTTTAATTCTCTTATATCCATGACTTCACACGGCACATTACCAAAATAATCAGTAACATCAAAATTTGAGTACAGCTTATCATTTATTTCAAGACAAATCTGATGAAGATTATACTTTTTTGCTATTTCTATGATTCCTAAAATATCATTTTTAGAAATCTTCATTTCATATAAAATATCATTACCTTTAAGAACTAGAGCTCCATTATAACAAATGATAATCTCATTCTTTAACACGTTGGGAATATACTGATTTATAGCTCTTGGAGGCCTTGCCGTAGCAAAAATCAATTCGTCTCCATTATTTTTACATTCCCTCAAAATATTAATAGATTTCTCTGAAATTGTTTTATCACTTCTTAATAAAGTCCCATCAAGATCTGAAATAATAATCTTTTTCATGCTTATATTTATTCCTCCTTCACAAGTTATAACTCGAAGCATCGATTATTTGTTGAACCAATCGAGCTTTTACGGGTAGTAGACCTCCGCCTAATTTTTTGTCACAGCTGAATTTCGAGTCTTATTTCCCGCAAATAGCGGGATACATTTTCATTTATTACATATTTTCTATTTCCTGAATCATATATGCATTTCCTTATATTGTATTTCTTTTCTTTATAAATTGAAAGATTATTCCGTCAAAAAGTGCAGTCTTTTTCAAATGCTAATTCCACTCTAAGCATTTCGTTTTAAATTTATAAAAATATATGCTAGCCTAATAATTTATAGTAGCTGCATAAATATGAGCTTATTGTATGATGGTTTAACATCTTCAAACTTTGATGAAACTATCTACACTTTTAAAATGTATTCATTCTCTCACTATGAATAATTCTGTTTATGGTATCGATGTTTGTAGTGAACTACCAGTTTCTCCTTCTCAACTCTTTCTACCTAAATATACAAATACTATTAAGAAAAATGAAAAATCAAACTTACAACAATATATAAACTCACATATTCAATATGCATAAAAAACAACGAGTACCTTATAAGGCACTCGTTGTTTTTTATGCACGACTCTCTTTTAACCACTTCGTAATAGCTTCTAACCTCGAAACATCAAACCGTCTTTTTTCACACACGTTCAAGCTGTTTAAACTTTTCACAATTTCTAATTCATTCGACTTTATACTTTTTGCTTCAATCAATTTACAGTACCCGTCTGTGACGGTATTGAGATTTTCATAATAACGCTGAAATGCTTTAGATATATGTAAATGTTTTTCAAAGTTTCTTCTTTTTTTCGTCCCATCAAACTCTTTCCGTTTTCTAAGCTCTTCATCACTTGTATATAAATAAAAATATTGATCTGGAAAACCAATTTCTCTATTTATCATCTTTTCTTTATAAAAGTTTTCTATTAAAGATAACGGCTGATTAAATATATCAAAACGAAAACACCAATTATAACTAAGTGGCTGATATATATCCCCATCGAGTATTACTAATTCATATTGCTGAGACTTCTGTATTGCTATTTTCCAGCGCTCTACTTGTTTTTCAAAATACCATGTTCTATGTTCATTTTTTGGTCTTTCAAATAATAGATTAACTTCAGGTATAATAAATGCACCGTAATTTTTTTCTAATTCACGACATGTTGTACTTTTACCAACAGCGCTCGCTCCCTCAAACGCTACAATCCCCATATCTTCTCCCTCTTTCATTAGCTAATATCTCGTTGTTTCACTTTTCGCCCCCATAACTGTTTCCATAAAATGATTGAAGCGATAGAAAGCATTATTGTTGTAATGATACTACCTTCAATACCAAATGAGCCTCCATGAAGCACTTCTGACCCATTTGTTACAGGTTTAAATAGTGGTGTTGAATATATCGTCATGCCACTAACTGCAAAACCATAGACATTATATTGTGCCCAATTCCAAATGGAATGCCATGCACAAATCCCCCAAAGACTACTGTCCTTTAATACGTAAAAAGCTGCAAATACACCAACTAATATTATATTCGATATTGAAAGAATTGTAATACCTGGATTAAGTAAATGAAGAAAACCAAATAAAAAGGACGTCACTATAATCCCAACCCATATACGACTTCTAACAGAAATAACTGGAAACAACCAGCCTCGTACAATAATTTCTTCCGTTGCACCTTGTATTAAAAAAGCAATTAAAGATCCTACAATACCAAATATGGCGGTTGCCGTAATTTGTTGCATTTGTAGTTTTACAATACCTGTTAATACAAGTACAATTACTGGTATTGAAATGAAGAAAAATCCTATTAACGCACCTCTCAAATACTGTCTCATCCATTGCACTTTCCAAAAACCAATGGATGAAAATGACCTTTTCTCTACAAACCTAATCCATAAAAAAATAAAAAATATAGCCCCACCAAACGTTAATATCATCTCAATATTACTATAAATTGCCTTTACAAATGATGTATCTGCTTTCGGTAAAAAAAGCATAAACAACATGAAAAATTCACCTAAAGTTAAAAATACAATTGCAAGTATAACAGCGAAAATAGGATGAACTTTTCTTCTTCCTTCTTTTGCTGCTTCAATTATTTTAAATTGTTTATTTAGCAATATTCTATCCTCCTTATTATTGTAATCATCTGTATTCTTAAAATATATATCGTTTCCCTTAAACATATTTTTTAAAATAAATGATTTCTGTTTGGAATAAATTCAGATTAGGAATAATATATAAATAAAAGAGATGTCTTCGTGCTTTTTACCAGTATCACCCAATTCATTCACTGGTATTACCAGCACTTGCTATTTCCCACCATTTGTTGTAAGATAGTAATTAAGGTCAATTTAGCACTATACTTTCTTTGCATATTATCAAGTATCAATCAGGAATATTTTGTACTCCTTATGGATTTTTGATAATATGTGAACTTTTATTTTCAATCGAATAAGGCCGATCATATTGTAATCTTTTTAAATTTTAGGAGGCATTACCATGACATTAACAGGTAAAGTAAAATGGTTTAACAGCGAAAAAGGTTTCGGTTTCATCGAAGTTGCAGACGGTAGCGACGTATTCGTTCACTTCTCAGCTATCACTGGCGACGGCTTCAAATCTCTTGACGAAGGTCAAGAAGTTAGCTTCGAAGTTGAAGACGGTAACCGTGGACCTCAAGCTAAAAACGTTGTAAAGCTATAATTCAATCAATAAAAAGGTTGTTACCAGCTCGGTTAACAACCTTTTTAATATATAACTAAAAATTTTTACATAAAAGGAGTGGTTACATGTATCGCAATCGAAAGAACGATGTAGCAGAAGTACCACCAGAACAAACCCCTGTTTGGGAATGTGAATCAGAGGATTGTTTAGGATGGATGAGAAAGAACTTTTCATTTGAAGAAGAGCCTAAATGCCCTTTATGTAAAAGTAGTATGAAAAGCGGAGAACGTTTATTACCTAAAATAGGTTGATTTTTACAAGCCCCTCTTATTTTAAATAAGAGGGGCTTTTTTATTAATAATGAATATCCTCTACATCAGTTCGTACAATAGAATACATTAATGCATCGTGTTGTTTATTTCCTTGATGAATGTATCCACGTAACAGCCCTTCTTGTTGAAAACCTAATTTAGATAACATATTACACGAAGTTATATTTTCAGGATATGTAATAGCTCCAATTCTAAATAAGCCTAAATCTCGAAATCCATAAGTAATAATTTCTCGAGCAGCTTCAGAAGCATAACCATTCCCCCAATAACGAGGATGCAAATCATATCCAATCTCTGAGCGTTTACTCCAAAGTTGTAAATTATTTAATCCAATTGTTCCTACTAAATTATTTGTGTCTTTTAATACAATCCCCCAACGCATTGCCTTTTTCTCAAAGTAATTTTTTGAAAAAGATTCAATCATACGTGAAGCTTGTCCAAACTCAGTAAAAGAATTCATACCGTAATAACACGTTACCTCATCTAATGAGAATATTTCATATATTTTTTGACAATAAGATTGTTCTATTTCAACTAAGCGCAAGCGTTCTGTTTCTAACATAGGAAATACCATAGGATCACTCCTTTCTCTCTACTCATTTATTATAGCAGAAAAAGTATTTATAATTAGGAAAGTCCTTAATGTCCCACAAATCAAATATTTCTAGCGATGTTTATCCTATTAATAATATATAACTTCGTTGTATTTATTAATTCCCCTCTAAAAGCCACCCCTAATTTACACCCTCTCATGTTAAAATATAGAAAAACAGTAAATATTTCTTACGGAGGTGCTTAAACTTTATGTATATTTTCATTGGCTTATCCCTCTTGCTCATTTTACTCATTTTTTTATTCGCAAAAAAATTCACACCACACTCATTTATGATGACAAGTTTTAAAGGAAATAGCTTTAAGACATTTTCAGTTGGTATATTAATCGCTGCCACACTCTCTCTTTCATACGGAATGTATCACGCAGCAACATATCAACCTAGATATTTAGATATTAAATTGCAAAATCAAAATTTCACTGTTTTTGGTAATGTTGGTGAGTTTGGTTATTTCTCAGAAGAATTACTAAAAAAAGATGCAGAAGTTGAACTGTATTTTGTCTCTTGGGAAACAATACAATTAAATAATCCAGAAATAATAGTAGACTACCCTTCAGGCAAACAGGAAACATGGAAGCCTAATATAACATTAATTCCTACAAATAATTTAAAAGAAAAACATAGTATTAAAGAACTTTATCGGCTCTCACCGTATTCCTTTGAAGAATCTGGAAAAATAACATTAACTATTAAAGAGAATAAAGCCAATCATAAAAAGATTGTAATTAATGTTAAATAATTACAAATAAAATGTCCCTCCATTATATTGGAGGGACATTTTATTTACATATGTATTCAATATTATTATTTTGACTGTTCATTCAATGTCGTAATTATTTCATTGGCAGTATTCTTTCCGTTTCCAATACAAGCACCAATTCCTACACCGTAATATGAAGCACCAGCTAAGTATACATTAGGATAAAGCACGGCCAATTTTTCTTGTAATGATTGAACAGCTTGATTATGTTCTAAATGATATTTCGGCATTAAATCTTTCCAATTTGTAACTTCAATTACTTCCGGTTCACCTTTAATTCCGAGGCTCTTTTCAATATCATATAAAGCAACTCGTACTAATTCTTCTTCACTATAACTTTTGATCGTTTCATATACTGGATTAGTGCTCTTATAAAACATTCTTACTAATAGCTTTTGTTTACCAGATGTATGTTTCCACTTCCTGCTTGTCCATGTGCAAGCATCACAATGTAAATCACTGTTTTCCGTTACGATAAAACCTGTGCCGTCAGCCGGTAGTTGTTCATCTAGTATGTCAAAACCTAAGTAAATACTTATAAGCGATGAATTTTTAAATTTATTAAAATGCTCATTTAACTCATTAGACTGTAATAACGTTTGTGCGATATCATGTGGAGCTGCTAAAACGACATAATCAGCTTGTATTGTCTCATGATTTGCAAAAGAAACCTCATACCGATCCCCTTTTTTACTTATCACTGTTGTTACAGCACCTTTATTAATGACAGTCTCCGTCAGCACTTCTTCTAAGCGATTAATAATCGTAGATAGTCCACTTTTAAATGATACAAACTTTTTATTTCCTGCTGACTGAAATTGTTTTTTATTCTCTTCAAAACCTTTAATAATACTTCCATATTTATTTTTATACTCAAGTAAATATGGTAACGTAGATGCCATTGTAAGCTCCTTCAATTTACCAGAATATACACCTGAAAGCACAGGTGCAATTTGTCTTTCCACTAATTCTTTCCCTAAAAAGCTTTCTAAAAATACAGCAAGTGATGTATCCTTTGTAAACTCCTTATTTTTCGTAATAAAATCTTTTAAAGCAACGATTTTCCCTTTTTTTGAGACTAGCGTACTGCTAAATAATGATTCAACACTCATAGGAATCCCAAATATAGTGTCAGCAGGAATTGGATGTAATATGTTATCAGAGTATATGTAAGAAATACCTGTTTCGTTATATACCATTTCATTTTCTAAATTTAAATCTTTTACAAGCGGCAAAACATGTTCATTACGAGCTACAATAGAATCTGCTCCAGATTCCATAATAAAATCATTTTCTTCCACACTGTGGATTTTACCACCTAAATACTCTTCTTTCTCAATAAGGATTAAATTTAAATCTATATTATAATCCTTCTTTAATTTTTCTAAATAAAACATAGTAGAAAGTCCAGTAATACCTCCACCGATGACAACGACTGTTTTCATATTTGCTGCGCCCCTAACCGATACAATTAATAATTCCTTTATTATTATAACCAAAAATTATCATAGTCGACTAGCAGCTTGCGCATTCTGTAAGAAATTAGACAATATATATGAATAAAAAAGAACTATAACATATTCAACTCACGTCATAGTTCTTTCTATTTTAAAAACATAAACCAGTTTATTAATTTGTCAATTTCTTGGCTGAGTGCTATTACTTTTTCATGTTGAAGTCCATAATTTGAGACTAGATTCAATAATTCTTCTTTTTTCAATTCAATTATTTTTTCTAACTTCACTAATTCCATATCGTCTTTATTCGCTCCAATTTCAAAATATATGTATTTTAGTATAGCCTACTTACATAATAAGTAAAAGTCTCATGCTAATGTAAAATCTTACATATTTGAAAAAACAATATACTACTAACAAAAAAAGAGACTTAAACTAAGCCTATTATTACAGGTCATTATAATTTTCTACCATTTTTTATAAATATGTTAGTTTATGAATGTGTACCATTTACTATTAATTTAAAGTTAGACACTTTTACTCATTAATAATACAACAGAATTTCTCAAATGTTTTATCTTTATATTCTGGAACCCTTGTTAAGTGATCAAAATAACTATATGAAAATTTAAATATGTGCCCAAAATCCCAATTAAATTCGCTGTAGTCTTTAAGCCAGAATGCATTATCTAGCGGAAGTGTATCAACTTGTTTTGCTTTTGTAAGAGGTAAACGATCTACAGGAGAATTCAATATTATTTGGGCATTCGGCATTAAATTGCGACTTTTTCTAAGTACATAAACTAGCTTTAATAGTGGTTTTATTCCTCGTTGAAATAATTCTATATGCCCTAAGTCATATAATATATTAATCGCATGTGAGAAGGTAAGCATATGACCAATTAAATCTTGATGTGATTCTGCCTTATATATAACATTAAATTCAGATAATTCATTTAAAATAAATTCAGATAATTGCTTTGGGTTTTTAATTTCACTTTGAATCTCCTCATTATTTATAATTAGTTGCTTTACTTCTTTAGTTGTAAAACCAATCCAAGATCTACCGGGAATTGTTTTTTGAAACGATAATATAAGGTTTGCTATATTATTAATATCTTGCTCACTCCCCCAATGACTTAACTCCTTAATGGCTAGTAAACTTAAAGAAGCGTAAATTACATTATGGCCAACCCAATGGAGTTCATCAATCGTTTGTTCCAAAGATTTAATTATCGTTTCTTCAGCACTTTGATAATCGACACCTTGTTTATTATCAATTGTTTCGCCTAACCTTTGCTTATGGAGCATCATTTTCGCTTGAGAATAAATGTTACAGATAGTTTTTTCATCAATGTTATTGTTTTTCGTAAAAAAATAACTAGCAATGGCAGCTGCTCCGAAATGTGCATGCCAAATATCATTTGTTTCTTTTTTACATTGAGATATAATTGAAAGCCCATCTTTTAATACACTTATATTTTCCATCTCTCTTATCCCCTCTAAACCCTAATAAAAATGGTTTTTTAGCATCTACAAAGTCGGCAAAAAGCCAGGTGAAAACTCTTGAAAAGTTTCCTCCTTTACAGTTATAAATTAAAATTGCCCCTGTCGCTCAACAAGAATTAAATTTGCTTCTAATAATATTTTGAGATGATACTTATTCATCCCTAATGCAGTCTCAATCTTCCACAATTGTGATTGTTTTGATTATGAAATACATAACGAACAATTTCTCGTTTTACTCCTGCCAAAGCCTTAAAAATTTCCACTCTTTGTTTATCTGAATTATTTGGTTTGATAGTCATGGAACTATCTTATTTTTTTGTCAAATCTCTCATCTTCTTAAACATACAAAGTGAAAATCAAATGTGTATGTATTTATAGATAGTTGTTTTATTATACACGCGAATCTTTATGTAATTGATACTTTCTATTATGTTACCACTTAATATGTATCCTTAAGCTACTTCCTTAGCTTAACGAAGGTGTTAATACAAATAAGATGTGATTCATTTCATCACTCTTATTCAAAAATCTATGTTTCACGTTCGGTGGAATACGCACAACATCTCCTTCTTCTAAAAAATATTCATTCCCTTCCAATTCCACATACACTTCCCCTTTCATTACAACTGCAATTTCTTCCTTATCTTCGTGGGAATAGTGACTTTCTGTTGTATTTGCATATCCGTTTAAATCCATCATTAACATTTCAATGCGAGCTTTCATAAAATCTGGTGTTAACACATCATAAACAATATGATCATTATTTTCTCGATATACTTTTTTCCGATCTTTCTTCTTAGAAATAAGTGAGTCTGTATCGATATCATTAATAAAAAGAGTAAACAGCGGTACATTTAATGCTTTCGCTATTAATTCCAATACATTTAAAGAAGGATTGGCATGCCCTCTTTCAATTTGACTAATAAGTGAAGTACTGATTCCTGCATAATCAGCAAATTCACGAATTGTCATATTATTTTTCTTACGATAACTTAAAACAGTTTGACCTAGCCGATAATGAATCATTGTTACAACTTCCTTTCGTCCATCATAATACATCTTTTGTCCCTTTTGTGCTGACATACTAAACAGTGGCAATTAATCCTTCCTTATTTCATCTTAGGCTTATATACTAACTTTTGTACATTATATTATATACAGTTCATTATAATAAACAACCAATCGGAGGGACAAACTTTGAAATCACCTATTCTTTCATATTTCATCTTATTTTTCGGCGTGTTCGCCTTATCTACTTCAGCTATCTTCGTAAAAATAGCCGATGCCCCTGCAGCAATCACTGCTTTTTATCGATTATTGTTTGCTACGGTAATTCTTTTACCGTTTCTAATATTTAATACAAACAATCGAAGCGAACTTCGCTCATTATCAAAAAAGCAATGGGGATTTGGACTCTTATCTGGATTATTTCTAGCAGCTCATTATGTACTATGGTTTGAATCATTACAGTATACTTCCATAGCAAGTTCTACAGTTATCGTAACGTTGCAACCTTTATTTTCAATGGTCGGTGGTTATTTTTTATTTAAGGAACGGTTTACGAAAGGTGCGATTATAGGCTGCCTTATTGCAATTTCAGGAAGTATCGTGATTGGGTGGCAAGATTTTCAAATTAGTGGCGAAGCTTTATACGGCGATATTTTAGCTTTTATTGCTGCTGGCGTCATAACAGCTTACTTTTTCATTAGTCAATATGTTCGTAAAGACCTATCCCTAATACCGTACTCGGTAATTAGTTATGGCAGTAGTTCACTCTTTCTCGGTATATTTGCTTACACACAGCAGTCATCTTTCTTCAATTACACTGCACAAACATGGTGGTCCTTTATAGGTCTTGCATTCATTGCAACGATTTTAGGACAAACAATTTTTAATTGGTTATTAAAATGGATGAGCGCTACTGTTATCTCGATGAGTATTTTAGGAGAGACAATTGGAACTTGTATTTTAGCCTATTTCATTTTAGATGAAACAATTTCTTTACAGCAAGGACTAGGAATTCTACTTATTTTCATTGGATTAGCATTATTTTTATTACAACCGAAACAATCAAATCACAATTTATAAAGTGAAACTTTAATCAGTGGGGGTTTTGTTCATCCCCCGCTGATTATTAGCCTTCACCAATAGGGCGTTTACGGACAGTTTTTCTCCCTCATAACTTCTTTGATCCAGCCAAATTTTGAGATGGGAGTTTTACTGCCGACAAATAGCGGGATAAACAAGAAAAGCATGACATTAGTTTGCCATGCTTTCCTTGTTTATTTATTATTGCGGAGATTGTTCCACCTGCTTTTGCTTTAGCCTTTGCTCCAATACATGAATCATGAAGAGGAAATGCTCTGCCTCTCTTGTAACATGATCAGCAAGCAATGGATTTATGACATTTCGGATTTGACATGTTTGAATTAACTCTAATCCTGCTTTTTTGAAATCCCTTAACTCAACAGTGGCATTTTCACTATCTTTATTCATTTTTCCTATAATCGGGTATGTCGGTTCTTTTTGATATAACATCGATTCAACATCTCTAGCTTGGTTAAGCAAAATTTCGAAATCATCACCGAATTTCAACGCTGTATGAAAAAGATTTCTTTCCGATTGATCCAGTAATGATCCAATAAAACGTGAGTGTTCCATCATAATTCGTAACCAGAAAACATTCTCGCTAATAATCGCATCTTGAATAGGATCCATCTTGCCTTCATTAAACTTTTGAAGTGTCCGCATAAAATATTCCGCTTCTCGTGCAACATGATCCACTAAAAGTGGAAAATTAAACCCTTTCACTTTACAATTGATGATTAAAATTAGTAAGTTTCTTTTATAATTACGAAAAGCATACACTAACTGAATACTCTCTTCATTTAATTGCCTTACCGCTTGAACAGTTTGTGGAATAGTAAATGCTTTTTGCAGCTGCCTATCAAACTGATTATAAAACTGTTCTACTTACTGAATTAAATTTTTATCGTTACGATTAAACCCCTCACCAAGAAACAAAGCATGCTCTTTCATAATACGTAACCAAAATCTATTTTCAGTTATAGACCGTTCAATAAATAATTGTTCTGTTAATGATTCAGATGGAGCTGCTTTCAATTCCGGTGGCAACAGCATAGCTCACTGTGGGTCCATAATAAAATGTCCAGGAATAGGTTGGTCTGTCGACATTACAATCACTCCTTGTTCCTGGAATGCTCAATTATACTATGTATGAAAATAAATAAAATTTAAATATACTTATGCAATCGTTTTTTCAAGGTTTTTGAAATTTCCACATATGCATTCCCCTTGCACATAGAAATAGATTCTATTAAGTCATATGCTTTCCGGATTGAGATGATTCCTAATGCTTCATCCTTTAAAACATCCTTTAAATAAAAATTGTTCTTTATTTTTAATAAACTGAAAAAAGCATGGCGTCCTTTTGCCATACTTTTTTCAAAACAAATCGATATTTCTGTTCAATTTACACCCCTATTTATTATGTACAATCAAACCATTTGGTCTAAAACGACTCATCATGATTTCGTTAACAAAATTCCCATGAGCCTTCAAATTCCCAACCTTTACACCCTCTTCGATAAATCCAAATTTTTCATATAATACTTTGGCTCTAGGATTCGTTTCTAATACACCAAGTTCCACTCGTTCTAACATTAGCCAATTATCAGCTAAATCAAGCATTTTTGTAAGAAGTGCTTTTCCAATTCCTTTATTGTGATACTCACTATCTACTCCGATGAATAAATCACCCGAGTGAGATCTTCGCCCTGGACTTTGGGTTAAACCGACAAATCCAACAACTTCTCCATCACATTCTGCTACAAATTCAAATTGATTCTGTGCTAAATTTCGAATTCTATTCTCCATTGCATCTACACGCATACTAGGTAAGAAAACCATATAAGGTAAAACATCATCTTGTATGCATATACGATGAATTGCTCTAGCATCTTGTATTTCTACTGCTCTAACGTTAATCTCCATCTTTCTCCCCTCCATTCAAATATTCATATTCTAATATCCCATATTAAAATCCTGCCAACCCTTATTTCTTTGTGTTATTTTCATATAATTATTTCGATATAATATTCGCTTTTTGAACATCATCTCTTATATTCCCTCTCGTTCAAAATGAAAAAATCACTTAGAATATGCTAAGTGATTTTTTATTTAATTTTTCACCCTATTATACAACTCAAGCAGTTCTTCTACTGAAATACCATTTATTTTCATACCGGTAATATCACAATTTTCTATTTCAATATTTTTCAGATTACTACTACGTATTGTAGTACTTTCCAAATCACATCTATCAAATGAAATAGGATCTTTATCCTCTCCAAGGCTTGTATCTCTAAATTGAACTCCACCTAAAGTCACAAAATTAAATTTACTGCCAGAAATATTCAAATCTGCATATGAGGAATTTCTAAAATTAATATTTCTAAAGGTTGATTGACTTATATTACAATTACTCATATTCATATGCATTATATTACTACCAACAAATGCACTATTTTTTAAATTTACTTGATAATATTCTGTATTAACCAAATTACAGTTTTCGTATTGACCATTTTTCATATCTTTATTTTTAATTAGGTTCTCTCCAACTGCATCTACATTTTTTCTTTTTACATAGCAATACTCATCTTCAGATTTAAAAATTATTTCATAGCCCATTTTTTTATAAAAATGATGATTATTAATTTGTCTACTAGATGTTTCAAGATCCCAAATCCTTATGTTCGGAAATTTTTCTTCTATTAACTTAATAACCCGCGATCCAATTCCTTTTCCTTGAAGAAAAGGCTCTACAAAAATACGATCGATTCTTCCGTACGATTTACCAGAGATCGTAACTATAATTCCCCCGATTACTTTTTCATCCATTATCACTTTGTAAGTATCCAATTCTTCAATTGAATATTTCATCATTTCAACTGAAGAATATCCTGGCGGTTGAATGTTATAATCAATTACATCACCTTGGCCGTATAACCATCGCTTTGCTTCTTCATCAAATGTTCTTTTCATTATTTCTGTTAACTTTTCAGCATCTAAAATTGTAGCTTTTTCTATAGATATTATTGTCATTTTTATTTTCCCCTTCATTGTTATAAACCGATAACTTTTGTGAACGATATAGTTATTAATTTACTTTTGTCTTTAATATTTTTCCCATTATTACATATGGGGCATCACTTTTACTTGGGTGAAATGGCTCTAATACATCCACCCAATCCAATCTTTTATATAAAGAACGCGCTTTTTCATAGTTTATTTGTGTTGTTAAAATACTCGTTCTATTTGAAATCCCTTCTAATAATTCATTATGTAATTTCATTCCAAGACCTTCATTTCGATATTGTGGGTGAACTGCTAACTCTACAAATTCAAAACAATCTTGTAACCATTCGTCTGCTTGTTCTAGATTTAACGCTTCTCTCATTAATTGATTATAGTACTGCCCTTCTAATGAGCGATAACCATAAGTAAAACCAACTACCTCATTTTCATCATTTATTGCTACTATACCTTTAAAATCTGCATATTCTATATGTCTTTTCATTCTCTCAATCATTTCAGTAAAATTTGTTTTCTCAAATGCTTTACAATACAATTTTGCCATATTATTAATTAGGATTTCATCTTTTTCAATACGTATGAATTTCACTTTACTTTCCCCCTATTAAAACATTTGAACCCTTAAATAATTATAAAATAAAGAAATTTAAAACTAATCACTCTCTTTACTATTAAACTACAAATCAACCTATATTTTCCACTGTTACTTAATATGAATGAATAAAAAGAAGAGAATATGTAATATACATATGTTCTCTTCTTTTTATTTTAACGCTTATTCATTTTCAATTTTATATAATTAATAATTAGATATTACTTAAGCCACTCGTTACAAGTATTAGCTAGCTCCTGTAAATCCTCTATAAATCGACTCGCATGATATCCATCACAAACCGCATGATGTACTTGCAATGAAACAGGTAGCATAACCCTGCTTCCATCATTGAAATATTTCCCACAAGTAATAATTGGTAATAAAGAATCACCATCATTATTAATATTTAAATTAAATCCTGTAAAACTAGTCCAAGGTATACCAGAAATCGGAAAAATATTTGGCGGAATATTTTCTTTCGGGAAGAAACCATGAACATTAGCATAACATCTCATATCCTCTTCATAGTTTTTATAGAAAATGTGGAAATCGCTAGAATAATCCGTCCATATACTTGAAAAAGATTTATCATCTTTATGAAAGATTGTATAACTAGGTATCATTTCCTCCCAATACCCTAAAACTCCTTCATCATTAAAACATGTTCGAAATTCTGTATGTTTATTTATCACTCTAGAAATTACATAAATAGAAGTCGGATAAAATTTAATTTCCTTTTGATGTATTTCCTCTAGCATCATCGTAATATCAACATTCGCTGTCATACTAAACGAACACTTTAATTTTAAATAATGTTCAAAATACTGCTCTCTATTCCAATTTTCTCTGTCAATTACATGAAACTTCATTTTAATAGCCTCCTAAAATTTTATTTTTATTTTAGAAGGCTAACTTTCTTGTTTTCACCACACTTGTTCACTCCTTACAGTTTAAATTTAATACTAAGCTTTTTATTTAACTATATAACATCTGCAGAAATTCGTTCACATATTTCTGGAAATCCATCCACATACTATTAATAAATCAAATGACGTTTGGAGGATTCAAACATGAATGACAAAAATGTAAATAAAAAAGAAAATGTTATCGAAAACACTACATCTATTCAAAATAATAATACTGCAAATCTTAATATCGAAGAACAAGCAATGAACGGCTTATATGGAATGCCCGAAACAACCATTGAAGATGCTGATCACGTTGTAAATGATGATTTGACTTCAAAAAATTAATGAACTACATAGAAAAGAGCCAAGGAAAATATCCTTGGCTCTTCTCTATTATATATCCAATTTTTTTACTTCTTCTCTCTTTTTAGAAAGTTTCCCTGGCCAAAAAGCAAAGCGGCCTAAAACAACTGTAATCGCAGGTACAAGTAATGGTCTTACAATAAATGTATCTAGCAATACACCGATTGCTGTCACAATACCGAATTGAACTAAAACTTGAATTGGCAATGTACCTAATACTGCAAATGTTCCTGCTAAAATTAAACCTGCGGATGTAATTACACTACCTGTTTGTATAACACCATTTTTAACTGATTCTAAATGATTTTGTTTCTTTTTATTCTTCCATATTTCTGAAACCATAAAGATATTATAATCTTCCCCTAAGGCAACTAAAAATACGAATGCATATAACGGTATCGCACCTTGTATCGCGGGAGCTCCCATACCGAAATGCAGTAAAATCCAGCCTGCTCCTAATGCAGAGAAGAAAGATAAAACGACAGTTACAATTAAGTAAATCATCGCAACGATTGAACGTAAATACACGAGTAAAAGTAAAGCGATGATACTAATCATAACCGGAATAATAACCGCTTCATCCCGTTCAGTAATTTGCTTTGTATCATATAAGGAAGCTGTTTCTCCGCCAATCCATAAATGATTCTCAGCTTGACTAATTCCTTCATCTTTTAATACCTTTTCTACACTATTTTTCAATTTAGGGATTTGATCTAATGCTTCAATTGAGTATGGGTTTTCCACTAAAGAAACTTCATACATTTGCAATTGATTATTTTCTTTTCCCTTCATTGGCTCTTTCACTTTATTAACAAAAGATAATTTCTCTATTTCTTGTTTAATAGGTAAATCTTTTCCCTTTGAATCAACTACAATCTTTACTGGCGCTAATTCTCCAGCTGAAAAATGATCCGTAATTAATGTAAATCCTTCGCGTGATGGCATATCTTTCGGGAATGATTCTAATAAGTCGTACGTGTATTGAATACGCGGTACAAATGAAGCCAAGCCTCCTAATAAAAATACGGTTAGCATAATAATTGTCCACGGTTTACGTACAACAATATCCCCAAGTTTTTGACTAAAGAACCCTTTAGTATTTTTTACTTTTACTACTTTCTTTTTCTTTCTTGCAAACTCTTCATTCATTTCAGCTGTTCTCGGTATGAACGGGAAAAATGCAACTCTACCGAAAATTAATAATAATGCTGGAAGAATCGTTAAAGCAGCGATTCCCATAATGAAAACAGCCACACTAAATGGAACTGCGAATCGATGAAAAGCTCCATAATGAGCAAGTAATAACGTTCCTAACCCTAATACTACAGTAAGTGCACTCATTATAATTGCTCCACCTGATGCTTTTATCGCAAGTTGCAATGCTTTATACTTACTTTCTTCTTCTAGCAAGTACTCTTTATATCTTGAAATAAGAAATAAACAATAGTCCGTTCCTGCTCCAAACAGTAAGACAGTCATAATCGATATAGCCTGTGCATCTACTTTAATCCATCCATTGTCTGCTAAAAAGCCCAGTGTCGGACTGATAATTCCGTATGCAAAACCAACAACGAGTAAAGGTAAAATTGCTAAAATTGGTGAACGGTACAGTAAAATTAATAAAACCAATACTAGTAGTACAGTAGCAACTAATAATTTCACATCAGCTTGACTAAATAAACTTACCGCATCCGTTTGAATACCTACAGGTCCAGATAATCGAACATGTAAACCAGAGTCGGTAATTTTTTGTTTGAACGGATCTTCATCCACTTTACTATTCACTATTTTTCGTAACTCTTCTAAATTACCTTTTAATATATCCGTTCCAGCAGATTTATTAAAAAATATTGGTGTGACAAATAATGTACCATCTTTTGATCCACTTTTTGATAATACTTGCTCTGGAATTGTATCAAATGGTGGTAACAATGATTGTTCTTTTAAAGGGTCCGTTTTTAACTCTTTATAAACGTCCTGTATTAATTTGTAGTCTTTTGACTCTAATCCACCATCCCGATGCCATACAACTAACAACGGGTTTCCTGCATTATTAGGAAAATCTTTTTTCATAAGTGCTTCAGCTTGCTGTGACATAGCTGTTTCAGGTAAATTTTTCGGATTCGGTTCTTTCGTACTGTTTACTTGTGGTAACGTAAATGAAAGTACTAATGTAATAAGAATCCATACCGATAAAGTTATCCATTGCGTATTCTTCCCTGCTACAAGCCTCCCTAACATATGTAACGGGTGCTTTTTCATAAAACCCCACCTTCCTTTTTTCCTCCAATATTAATTATATATACTGGTCGGTTAATTAATCAAGAATGATTAAAAAATTATGTTATAATTATCTCAATAATAAATGTCAGGAGCGAATGTATTTGGATCAAAAACAACGTCCTCTCGGAAGGCCTCGTCAAAATAAAAATACAAAGTCTACAAAAGCAATCATTTTAGAAGTTGCAACTAGGTTATTTCTCACTCAAAGTTATCAAGTTGTTTCAATGGATGAGGTCGCGAAAGAATGTGGAGTTACAAAAGCAACTGTCTACTATTACTACTCAACAAAAGCTGATCTATTTACCGCTACTATGATTCAAATGATGGTGCGCATAAGAGAAAATATGGATCAAATACTCTCTACGAATAAAACTTTGGAAGAAAGATTATTGAACTTTGCTACAGTATACTTACACGCAACGATGGATATTGATATGAATAATTTTATGAAAGATGCAAAACTTTCTTTATCTGAAGAGCAATTAAAGGAATTAAAAAATGCCGAGGATAACATGTATGAAGTGTTGGAAAAAGCGCTAGATAACGCAATTCTCCTTGGAGAAATTCCTAAAGGAAATCCTAAATTTGCTGCCCATGCTTTCGTCGCTTTATTATCAATCGGGAATTTTAAAGATGAGAATCACAATCCTACTCTTGCAAATATAGATGAATTAGCAAAAGAAATCGTTTCGTTTTATTGGAATGGATTAAGTCATCAAAATTAAATTGATTATATTTAATAAAGAGCACATTTGAAATTCCTTCAAACATGCTCTTTATTAATTTAAGGGTTTTATTTATATACTAGCAATTAAATTATACTTTAGCACTGATTAACAAAAAATTCTTATCTATAGCTCTTGAATTTGTGCATTTATATTCCCCTTACTTAATCCACCATGGTAACAAACTACAGAATCAATTTCTAGATTTAAATACTTCTTCAAAGAATTTTGCGCTTCTTTTATATCCAAAGTAGTTGGGGCATGAATTCCACCTAAAATTCCGTTTACGCTATACATTGAATCCCCAGCGATAAGAGTTTTACTTTGTCTCAAATATAAACTAATATGACCAGGAGTGTGCCCTGGGGTATGAATAATAAGAATACCACCGCAATATGGAAGTTCTTGGCCGTCAACCAAAGTATCATCCACTTTTCCTTTCGGAGGATTCTGTACTTGTGCATCCTTCAACAAAGGTAACTCCCCCTCGATATACGGCTTATCTAGATCGTGAGCATAGACTTTTATATTACTTCCACAGTTTTGTAATAGTTCAGGAAGACTACCTATATGATCTATATCTTGATGCGTCAAAATCACGGCTTTTAGTTTATCAAACGATACTCCAACCTTCCCCATCTCTATTCGTATATCTTCAATTTGTCCAGGAAATCCAGTATCTATTAAAACTGCCATTTCATCATCCCATATAAGAATTGGGTGAATAATATACTCTTGAAATTCAAGATGTAACATCTCTACCCCTTTAGCAATCTCCATAACATTATTCTCCTTTATAACGAAATTTTTGAAATCTAAAAATTGGCCCGATAAACAAGTAATTCTAAATTACAAAGCCCCGCTATCGTTTAATATGTTTCGTCATACCAATCGAAAATCCCTCAAATCCAATTGATTCATAGTAAGATTTTAAATCTTCAACACACATAAGTTGTGGAATAACTCGTTTTTGTTCACAGTGCCGGATTAATCGTTCCACTATTTCCTTTCCAATGCCTTTGGACTGATATTCCGGTAATACACACACTCCGCAAATAATGCCAGTAATTACACCATCTGATATAACGCGTCCCATCCCTACTAACTTTTGGTCATCAAAAACATATATTGCATACCAACTTTGCTTACACATTTTCTCTAACTCGTTAACCGATAATTTAAGAGAATTCCATCCTAAAGATTCATACATAGTTAATAATTCATTGAAATCTTTAGGGGATTCAATTGTATACTTTAAAATAGTTTTCATGTAAATACTCCCTATTATCCTTTTTGTTTTTATGCCAAAAAATTTTTGACCGTCGTTAAACTGACTAGAACAATACTTCAATAAGAAAAAATGAAACTCCTTCTCTTTAAAAACATAAGGAACTTAATAAGATTGGTACCATATATATTTCTCTATTTAATATTTGTTTAATATATCAACTAATGGTGAGTATAAAATATATACATTTCAACCATCACCAAATACTGAATCTAAATTACAATTATAAGAAAAAGAAGGTATCTCATCTTTGTGAGATACCTTCTTTTATATCAATCTATCATTATATTATCAACCGAAAATCATACAGCTACATACGATAAGAACAAACAAAACTAATAAACTATTTGAGAAATAACCCATAGAATACTACCCCTTTATTTCATTATGTAAAAGATTTTACCATAAAATTATTTACAGCATAATATCTGAAAAAGACATTAGCTTCATTAGTTTTTTATATATAAAGTAATATTTTATAATATTTCTATTCTCCTCTCATAAAAAAACTTTAACTTTTCCTCTACTGCATCTCTCACGATTTAAATAACATTGATATTAGTAAATAAACAATTACTAATATCAACGTTATCATTTGATTTCAAGTGAAAATAGTAATAAAATAATTACTAAATTGATAAAGGACACGAAAAATAATGACTAATAAAGAATTAATAAACGAATACATGAATTTATTATTAAATATGTCAGGTACTTTCAAATTATTATCAGAGAAATCCACTGAATTTACACATTTAGAGCAACACATAGTTGAGTATATTGCCCAGCAAAAAGTCGCTGTAAATTTAAAAATGATTGCTAGTTATTTAAACATACCTAAACAACAATTAAGTGTAACCGTTCGTAATTTAGAGCAAAACGGATACATTGTAAAAAAACAAGATACAGTAGATAAACGAGCTGTTTTAATTTCCTTAACAGATAAAGCTGAAAAAGTACATTATGAAAGATGGAAACAAATTTATAATAATTTCACTAGTAATCTTGAAAAACTCAGTGAAGAAGATCAACGTGATTTAACTTACGGACTGTATAAAACAAATAAAATACTATCAAAAATGCTAAATAACGACTAATCATATATATATATGATATTTTTTTATTATTAAATGGAGGACGTTTCATGGTTAAAGAAATAGATTTACAATCAGTTCAAAGTACTATGCTTATTCCACTATGGGGACGAGCATATGGTAGTGAGAAAAACAAGGATATTTTAGATGATACGGAAGCTATTCGGATTATTAAAGAATGCGACTTTGATTTCTCTAAAATAGCAGATACATTTGGCGAATATGGATGTATCACTTACATTACCCGTGCAAGAAAAATAGACGATACTATTAAACAATTTATTAGAAAACATCCGAATGCTACTATAGTAAATATCGGTTCTGGACTAGACACTACTTTTTCAAGAATTGATAACGGTACTATACAGTGGTATAACCTTGATTTGCCTGATGCGATCGCTTTCCGCAAAACATTAATCGAAGATACACCACGAAATATAAGCATTGCCAAATCATTTTTTGACACTTCTTGGTTCAACGATATAAAATATGATCCAAAAGACGGTATTCTTTTTATATCAGCAGGTGTGTTTTATTACTTTAAAGAAGAAGAACTGAAGGAGATATTTGTCGCTATGGCAAAACGTTTTCCTGGAGGAGAGTTATATTTTGATGCCGAATCAAAGTTCGCACTGACACTTTCGAATGCTACTGTAAAAAAATCTGGTAATAACGGCGCTATGATGTATTTTTACGTAAATAATCCAAAGACGA
This sequence comes from Bacillus sp. AR13-1, assembly GCF_008042285.1. Taxonomy (NCBI): domain Bacteria; kingdom Bacillati; phylum Bacillota; class Bacilli; order Caryophanales; family Bacillaceae; genus Bacillus; species Bacillus sp. AR13-1. The sequence continues at coordinate 76,730 of NZ_QNUA01000020.1, read as the reverse complement.
TAGAAAAGTGGTCTTCTAACATAAAAATATTAAGCTGCTCCCCTTTCTTTAAACATATACCTACAAATAAAGATTGGGATGGAAGTACACGAATTATGATGCGGATTGTAAATTTAATAAAGATGTTGAAGTTCGTTCATATACGGTTTGAAAAATGATAAATCTATAGCTTATATATTAATCATATATAAAAGAAGACCTCGATTTTATTAAATTCATATAATAATCTATAGGATAGTTAGTCCATTATGAGGGCTAACTATCCTTTTTTATTTACATAATGAATGAAATAAGTAAACAATAAATATTTAGTTTAATCAGTATAATAAATATATATAACTTGAAACGTTCGATTGGTTTTTGGAGGAGGACATAGCCTCGGTGCGAAGGCAACACTCCGCTTTCGAGGACATGCTTCAGTTATAGTTTGTCACTATTTGAATTATAAATCAGTTATTTTATCTTTATCTGGATTCTTGCCCAAACTAATGACCTCTTCTCCTTTTCAATAGTTTCGAGTTAGGTCCGGGATTTCTAAAGGTCGCGTACGTTCCAAACAATCTCACCGCGCTCGTCCCACGTACTGTGATGCCTCTTAAATCCTATCTTTTCTAACACCCGGAAGGACGCAACATTCCAAGCGCCTACAGTCGACCAAAGTCTGTGGCGCCCCGTAGCAATCGCAGCGTCCAGCACAACAGCTGCTGCCTCAGTCGCATAGCCTTTGCCATGAGCACTGCGGAACAACTCGTATGCGATCTCCGGCTCTTCCAGTGTGGAACGACCGATAATCAAGCCACAGTATCCGATGAAATCACCTTCGTCTCGTCGGCGAATAGTGAGAAGGGAAATGCCATTTTCGCCTGCTCTCTTACGCATCTCGATAAGCTTGCTACGAACGGCGTCAAGGGTTGGCATATCCACACCACGTTCGCCAATTAATTTTCTCATCCAGACTGAATCGGATTCCTCCCACATACTCAGATCAAGTCGTTCAGTTTTCAGCTGGAACTCCATAGCTTTAAATAAAGCTGTCATAGTGGAAACCTCCTAGTTATGTCACTGCACTCATAATATAATGTACACCATCTTCCAACATGTACTGAATCACTTATTTTCTCTCCTTATCGCTCATTTACTACCACCTAAATGTATATGTTCTAATTATTAACACCTTTTTCCTTTAAATTCTTTAGGCCCTATCCTCATTTATAGTAATAGCTTTCTTATTCGAAAAAAAATTTTTAAAAATTCCTACCCCTACAATTAATAGACCTATACCAATTAATTTATTTATTTGTATAGGTACTCTCTCCATTCCAAACAATCCAAATGTATCAACACATAATGCAACAACTAATTGAGTAATAAGGCTAATGAGCACCGTATAAGCTGGACCTAAACTCTTTATTGCACCCATTATACAAATAATTAATCCGATACCAAACAATCCACTTATATAAAATAAATAATTTGCAGTATAAAAGTTAACGCTTATACTTTTCTCTGTAATGATATGAAATAAAACAGAACTTATGAGACCTATTCCAAGAACACATGCAGTTGTTAACCACTGTCCTACAATTTCATTCACTTTCGTATTAAAAACAGATTGTAAGCTAATTAATATTCCAGCTAATATAGCTAAACTAAATCCAATCATAACCCTTCTCTCCCTTTCATTACTCATATATATTATCTTTAGCAACTTCCTTCATTCTAGAAAAATCTTTAATTACAATAACTCCATTATTCTTTTCAATTAATTTTTCACTATAAAATTTTTGTAAAACTCGAATTACATGCCTATAACTTACACCTATAAAATCTGTAATACTTGATACAGAAGTTGAATCTAAATCCTCTTTATACATATTCCCATTACTATCCGTTGAAATCGAAAGTAAATAACTAGCTACACGTACTTCTACCGGATAAAGTAAATTTAGAGCTGTAAAACGAGTCGATATTTTTAACGTGTTCGCAATGTTTTCAAGCAAGAACTTCATAAATATAGGATCATGTAATAACTTATTTCTAATAACTGTATTAGAAATGGAGATTGCTACAACATCTGAACAAGCTTCAACAACATTATGTGCTTTGCTATTTTGTATTAATTCAATATCACCAACAATTGCTAATGGATTGATAAAGCGAAGGATTAGTTTCTTTCCTTCTGGTGTAATCGTGTAAACTTTTACTTTTCCTTTAATAACAAAATATAAACGATGAATTTCATCATCTTTATCGCAAATAAGCTTGCCTTTTTCAAAATGATTTACTTGAAAATTGTCAGTACTTATTCCTGAAAAAATTTCAAGTATATTATAAGCTTTCAAATATTGAATAATTAAGTCTGATTTATTATCCACTTACAGTCCCTTCTTTCCTTACATATTAAACACAAAAATACCTAAAATCATTACTATCGTCCCCACAATATGGTATCTCTCCATTTGTATCTTTTTTATATGAAATAATCCTTTCATTTCAATAACAGTAGCTGTTAATAATTGAGCAACCATAAGTGTTCCAGCTGTTAATGTAACTCCCATTGAATATATCGCCATTGTTTCCGCACAAATAATCAACCCACCAAGTGCGCCAGCTGCTAAATATACTTTTTTTACACCCTTTAAATCCGTTACTTTCTCTTCTTTCTTTAACAAAAATATAGTTGTTGCAATAAGAAACCCAATTAAATGCGTCATAATACTCGTCGACCATATACCGATATCTGAACTAAGTTTCGCATTAAACGTACCTTGAAGTGTAATGAATACTCCTCCAAAAACTGAAAGTAAAATACCTTTCAAAAAAATCATCTCCTAATCTTCTATCTATGATTTAATTAAAAGCTACAATACTACAACGACAAAAGGACAAATGTCACATCAATATGAAAATAATTAGTAATGTACACGAAAAAACACATCTCAAAATATGTGAGATGTGTTTAAAACACTTCATCCGTATATAATATTTTAGTAATTAAAACTATGCTACATTAACAGCTTTATTCTTCAAAACAAACTTTCCAAATAAGAAACGTACAAGAGGTCCCATTATTATTAATTGAAGTGGGTACGCCATAATGAAATTTTTAATGAAAATCGAGAAATAAATTGAAGCGAATGAGTCACCATGTAACCCATTATGTAAATACATCATAGCCATTCCGTAAAATGACATAAAGAATACCATTCCGATTACCATTGTTGTTGCCATCGCAATAATCATGTTTACTTTTTTTGATTTATCAAATGGTAATGCAAATACAATCTTTTTCGCACACGGTCCTACGATACATATTTCAATTAATAGCGCAATAATAAATCCAATTATTAGTTCTAATGCGATCTCCTTAATATGAATTGGCCCTCCTGCTCCATTCATTAATAAATTGTAAAACGTCATAACGATAACCATCCCGAGGCACATCATCATACCAAATTGGAGGTTTTCCTTTCTTGTTGTTGGCAATTTTCATCATCCCTTCTCTTTGAGTCTTTGTCATTATATCGATATTGGAAACTCCTTCGTAAGTGAACATTTTGTGAACATTTTTAAAGCGTTTACGTGCATTTCTTCCACTCTTCACTCCAATCCTCCCACTCTATAACTTTTTACTTACAAAGGTTTTATATATTTTGATGTTGAATTATTAAATTTAATATTGAATTATATGATAATTACTACTAGGAGGATAACCATGAATAAAGCAGAATTTTACGCATATCACATCGTTACAAGGAAAATAATGAGTATTGGACAAATCATTCACTTTGACAAAAATCAAACTAATACCCTCTATCACTTCTTTTTTGAAAGAGAACAATTAAATTCTAATGATGAAGACTCCATTCAAATTTTAAAAAGGCATTATATCAATGAAGAATTACATATAAATAATGAAAATGCTAAAGTAGTTCTGAATTATATAGATCAAACAATTAGAGCAGTTAGAGAAACGATTGTGGAAATGGTTAGGCTGCAAGAATTTCCTGAATACCCGTCAAGGTTGTCTTGCTTATATGCTGCCAAAAGCTATGAAGATGCTTTGAAATGGAAAGCTTTATTTGATTCTTATAATCGAGATGTTTTACAGATTGTTAAACTACGAGTGATCGGTAGTTCTTTTGAAGGTGACGGAAATCTTTTACCGAAAGAAGATGGTATTCCTTTCGCTCAAAAAATGGAACAAGCTAGAGAGTATTGGAAAGGAAACGTTAGAAATGAACTTCCTGAGTTACTGATTAATGGGAGAATTGAAGTGGTGGAAATTATTGATGATTTTTCATCAATTAAAATTTAATTCCTGGTTAAATATTAAAGAATGGAGATTAAAATGATGAAAAAAGTGTACTTCAATCATGATGGTGGTGTAGATGATTTAATATCACTATTTTTACTACTCCAGATGGAAAATGTAGAACTTACAGGTGTTTCAGTTATTCCTGCAGATTGTTATTTAGAACCAGCAATGTCTGCCAGTCGTAAAATTATAGATCGCTTCGGCAAAAATAATATTGAGGTAGCAGCGTCCAACTCTCGTGGAAAAAACCCATTTCCAAAAGAATGGCGGATGCATGCATTTTATGTAGATGCTTTACCAATTTTAAATGAGTTTGGGAAAGTTGTTACACCTGCATCAAAAAAACCTGCACATCATCATATAATAGAGACTCTTCTACAAACTGATGGAAAAACAACTTTATTATTTACAGGGCCCCTGACTGACCTTGCTCGTGCACTATATGAATCTCCAATAATCGAAGATAAAATTGAACGTCTCGTTTGGATGGGCGGTACATTTCGTACTGCAGGCAATGTACATGAGCCAGAACATGACGGAACAGCCGAGTGGAATTCATTTTGGGATCCCGAAGCAGTAGCTCGTGTTTGGAATGCTAATATAATCATTGATTTAGTAACTCTAGAAAGTACAAACCAGGTTCCGCTAACTATAGACATACGTGAACAGTGGGCAAAAGAGCGTAAATATATTGGTGTCGATTTCCTTGGTCAATGTTATGCGATAGTCCCCCCTCTCGTTCACTTTTCAACTAACTCTACCTACTATTTGTGGGATGTATTAACTGCTGCGTTTGTTGGGAAAGCTGATCTTGCAAAAACAAAAACGATTATTAGTATCGTTCATACATACGGACCCAGCCAAGGACGTACAGTGGAAACTGCTAACGGAAGACCAGTAAATGTCATTTATGATGTAAAACGTGATGCATTCTTTGAATATATTACTGAATTAGCTAAAAAAGCTGCTACTTGAAACCTCAATTTTACGAAAAATAACTTTTAAGATTACAATACATATATTCTGAGAAATCACTCCTAAAAGTTAGAAACCCAAACGAAAAGTATATTAAGAATGATATACTTTAATTAATATAACATGGGGTGATATGATGGATTACGAGTTACTAAAAGAAAGAATAGAAATAATAACTTCTAGAATTAAAGAAATAGGCGGTGAAGTTCAAGAAGTTTGTATAGATGAACCATCTTCTCTTGAAAAGATAATCCAAGTGGAAAAAAAACTTGGTGTTAAATTACCAAATAGTTTCAAAAAAGTACTTTTAGAGTTCTCAGGAAATTTTAGCTTACGCTGGTTTTTACCTGACGATATGGAGCTACCAAATGAATTTCGTGAAATTTTTTGCGGAACACCCCACTGGAGTTTAGAAAGTCTTTCTGATTTTGAAAAAGAACGAAAAGACTGGATTGACACGTTTTTTCCAAATCCTGAAGATGAATATGATATAGTGTGGCATAATAAATTAGCATTTTGTGAAGTGGGCAATGGGGATTATTTAGCATTTGATATGCAAGATAATATAGATGCTCCGATAATTTACCTAAGTCACGAGGATGGAGAAGGACATGGATATAAGATTGCGAATAATTTCATTGAATTCATTGATAATTGGTCAAGAATAGCTTTTGTAGGATGCGAGGATTGGCAGTGGTTACCGTTCACAACCAGTCTTGAAAGTGGTGTAAACCCAGATGATGAGCCAGCAAAAAAATTTAGAAATTGGTTGGGACTAAATATTTAATTATTAAAAAGAGTATTGAATTAACTTTCAATACTCTTTTTGTACAGTTTAATTATATTCAAATCAGAATAAGCTTCAATCTGGTTTGAGTTAGGTTTTACAGATTAACCATTTCATAACCATTTACAAAGTACGTTATTGTTTCTAGCTCATCTTCATTTAATTCTCTATCTAGTTCTTGTTTATATGCTGCCTTTATCTTCTCTTCATCGCCTTTATGAGTTTCCGTATAAGTTCCTACTGTTTTTAATAAACGAATCTCTCGCAAAAATTCATTTCGATCTATAGCTTCCCCATGTGAAAGAATATAGGTCTCGGCATCAAATTTCTCTAACTCTTGTATCAGTTTAAACGTTCGTTTCGTCGTATAGTTCCACTTAGAAGAAAAAATATCTGCATAAATACAATCTCCTAAAAATAAAATCTTTTCTTCTTTAATATAAATGACAACAGAGTCATGTGAATGGTTCCCGCCCACATGCTCTAACACACATGTCACATCACCAAGGTCTAATTCAAGTTGTTTCTGAAAGGTTAAGGACGGCGGAAGAATTTGAATATTTCTTGGTTTTTCACTGAACTCTTTTTTTATACAGTCCGCACAAAATTCAATTTCTGTACCCTCTTTCACTCGTGCGTCCAATGCCTCATCCGACCACTCATAAGAAACAAGTGTGTTCATCTCTTTTTTTGTTTCAAAATGTGCGATAGACAATGCATTTTGTAATACAGGCAATCCAAAAATATGATCCCAGTGCCAATGCGTTAATGCTACAAAATCAGGATTTGAGATATTTTGCTCTTTTAGCATTTCTAAAAACAATTGTGTATGTGCTTCTGAATTACCTGCATCTATCATCAAAGTCTTTTCTTTTCCAACTACCATTCCTAAGATAGGTCTATCAGTCTCGGAAACAGGTGTCATGTACCAAAATGCGTTTCCTATTTTTTTAATTTGCTGCATAACTATTGCCTCCATTTTATGAGTATGTAACAATTTCCAGTCGAGAAAATTCTTTATTTTGTATTTTGATTACTATTAAATAACAATGTCAGAAATAAAATCATTCTACATTTTTTATTATCTAGTGAAATACAAATACTAATTTTGACAAGGGAATCCTTTCTCAACATTTGTTACTTTTAATCTATTTTACGCTACGAATTTACATTTAAATTATATTACAATTTGTATAAATGAGATACATTTTACAATATCGAAGGAGTGTTGAACCTGGAATGCAAAGGAACCAATTATTCCCTATTTCGGTAATGTGTTAACAGGTAAAAAGTTGATCAATGGATTTAATAAGGAGGGCTACCATGTTATCAGCTGAGTCAACTATCCCCACTGAGATGAAGCGTTTCAGTGGGGGCTTGAGTTAGAACGCTAGGTCTTTTCATCTATCACTAGACAGTTGACGCTCTAGCATTCATGCCACCTCACAGTAACACCCCAAGTATGTTTTTGGTTGGTACTAGAAACGAATAATCGTTTCCCCACTTGCACCACCCTTTCGAAAAAGAGCAGTTCTTCCTTATAGAAGAAGCCACCACTCAGATGAATCCGGCGTGTGCTACAGGCCCCGACAAGTCGAGTACACATGGATGGTTGACACATCCACTAAGCTATGCGCGAAGCAACAGCCTTACGTTTTTGCACTTCTAATAGAATCGGCGTTTTCACTTTAAGATTTTCATCCAATTCTACAACTCTTGATTTTTGCAATGTATTCAACGCACCATTAATATCAGCGTGAATACATGTTCCTGATTTACTTTGATACAGACCACGAGTGATTCGTTTGCCACTAAAGCGATAATGAGTCCTATCCTCCTTAGACCAAACTGGAATCTTATCTTTATCAAGAAAACTAGCTTTTGAAGTATAGCTTTCTTCTTGTTTTAAAAATCGTATACCTTCTTTTATACATTTATTCTCAATCGCTGCAATCAGTTTATGAAATGGGATTTGAACAAATTTTTGATTATTCTTTTTCCCCATATCAGATTTTTGTTTCCAACCAGTGTTATACCCTACGACAACCATATCTATGTTACATGCTTTCACTTTTTTGAACAACAAGCCGACAGTTTGTGAAATGTAACCATTTATTTGTCGTTCCCGTTTATGCCAAAGTGCAGCCATTTTGTTCGTTACAACTCGTTTAGAAAGTCCATTTTCCACATTTTTCAGTTGGAGATTACGTATCATTTTGTTGAAGTACTGGTTAATAGATTTTAGTTTTTTTCCATCAATTAAAAATGCATCACCTGTATTTGTTACGCAACTTAATAATCTATCTACACCTAAATCGCAACTCAAAGCGTTACTAGTAGTCGTGGATGGTTTCTTCATTTGAGAAACGTGCATTTCATATGTGTAATGCACCTCAAAGAACCGACCTTTTTGCTTCGGTACAATCTCAATGTAGGAGATTTTTTTATTTCTTACATTTTTAGGCATACGTATTTTAATGGAACCGAATTTTTTCCTGAATGCAACATTCATTGGAATCATCCAATACCCGTTATCATCCACTTTTGGAACTTGATAGATTTCAATAATTCGTTTGTCAGTTGAACCAGAATAATTCGGAAACTTAGGACGACCTGCGAAGGTTTTAGGTTTTTTCTTCCACTGTTCCAATCCTTTAAAAAAGCTTTTTACTTCTGTAAATAAGGATCTACGAATCGCTTGAACAGAGTTTGATTGAATGCCCCAGTAATTCATATCGGCTTGCATGGCAGTGTCCACTTCTTTTACAGTAGCCATCTTGTTATTATTCAAGTAACTTTGTTTAATTGTGTATAATCCAACATTTCGCAACGCTTTTGAACTATGTGACATGCGTTGCAGTAAGCGAAATTCTTTCGCAGTAAGGCAAGCTCGTCCGATATTCTGTTTCTGCGTGAATCGTTGTATGTTTTCTCTTTTCTTTTGTTTACTTAATACTTTCACTGCTTTCTTTCTAGCCATTGTTTTCACCACCTTTCTCAGAGGGTTTATTAAAATCATTAGTTACTTTTAACAAATCAATATTTGGAACAAAATGTGAACATGGTCTTCATCGTAATTCCTTTTAGCGCAAGTAACCGAATGATTATTATTATCCAATTTCGTTGTCTTACGATATATTCCCTCCTTATCTAAGGGCAGATTATATCGTAAGACAAAAAGAAACAAATATTCGCCCTCAAAAAATTGTTATGAACGAAACAAAAGAGTTCAGCCTACCTTCTGACGGCAATTCATCTACACCTGAATTGTTGGGTTTCACCCGTAACACAAATCAGATGGAGTCTTCTTGCCAAAAAGGATAAAAGCAGCAACTATACAGTTGCTGCTTCCAACATTTCTTTTTGTATTTCAACACGTTTGATTTGGTGAGGGTCTTTAGAAAGAATTTTAAATGCATATCCTTCGCTATTCACTGTTTGCCCTTCCTGGATATCATAATTCTGCATCAGAATCCAACCACCAATCGTGTCAACATCACTATCATTCATATGTAATCCTAGTAAATCATTTAATTCGCTAATTAATACTTTACCTTCTACGACAACATGACCTTCATTCATTTGCTGGATGGGCGGACGCTCATCTTCATCATATTCATCACGGATTTCTCCTACAATCTCTTCCAGAATATCCTCAATTGTTACAATACCAGCCGTACCGCCGTATTCATCATATAACACAGCCAACGGAATACGTTTCTTTTGCATTTGTAGTAAAAGATTATGTATTGGTATGGTCTCAATTACTTCAATTACTGGACGCGTATACGATTGAATAGAATTGAATTCTTTTGTTTCCTTATTCATATAACGAATAAAGAAGTCTTTCACATTCACCATGCCAATGATTTCATCTTTATCTTCCCCAAATACTGGGTAACGTGTATACTTTTCATCACGGATTATTTTCATATGGTCTGCTAAAGAATTATCTACATGTAGCCCTATAATTTCTGTACGGGGGACCATTATTTCTTTCGCAATACGATTATCAAATTCAAAAATATTATTTACATATTTGTATTCAGCTTGATTAATTTCTCCACGTTCATAACTTTCAGAAAGAATCAATCGTAATTCTTCTTCTGTATGTGCTACATCATGCTCTGATGCAGGTTTTAAGCCGAACATTCCTGTTATCATCCTTGCAGAGCCATTTAACAAGCGAATAAACGGATACATGATTTTGTAGAACCAGATAAGCGGAGCCGAAAGTAATAACGTAACCTTCTCAGCCTTTTGAATCGCGAATGTTTTTGGTGCTAATTCACCAACTACAACATGTAAGTACGTCATAATAGTAAAAGCAATTCCTAAAGATAATACACCTGCAATGGAAGGATTGATGTTCCACTTATCAAATAAAGGATGTAAAAGTCTCTCAATCGTTGGTTCACCTAGTGCCCCGAGTCCCATTGCTGTAACTGTAATCCCTAATTGACAAGCTGACAAATACTCATCCAAGTTTGATGTCACTTTCTTCGCTGCCAGCGCACCCTTCTTTCCTTCTAGTACAAATTGATCAATCTTTGATCCTCTTACTTTTACAATAGCAAACTCAATTGCTACGAAAAATGCAGTACATGCGATTAAAACCACTACCATGATTAAATTAAATATGTCCAACTAATTCCCTTAGCTTCCTTGAAACTAAAGGATTCACCTCCTGATATATTTTCTCTTTCCAGACCTACTTCATACACATTGACATGAGATTGTATAAAATCTACATTCTCAAAATGATGAGGGGTACTCTGAGAAAATCGAGGTCATTTAGCCACCTATCCGAGTCAACATCTGAGTCCAATACATTTCCACCGCCTTGATTAAATTATCTATATGTTAGCATGAGAAATAAATCCCAGTCAACGTTTACATTTTGTATACCCTGAAATTCAAACAAAAAGCTTCTCTTTCCTGTTACATAAAACCTCTTAATGTGTGCATCAAACACTATAACATTTCCTTCGCTTCCACTAACTATATTATTTTTTTGTTCGTTATTTACATTCCTTCTCACATTAAAAATAAAGCGAAGAAACATTTATCTATCTTTTTTAAAAATATTTTGACACACATATTAGTAATAACTAATACGATTGTTCAACTCAAATGATTTAGATGTGAAAGCGAAGTTCATACATGGCTTTTCCGATAAAATAATGTTACAAATGCTTCAATGTATCATAGGTGGGGAAAAACAGTTTCTTATTTAAATGTCATTCTCTTCTTGTTTTTCAAAATCACTCCATGTCCAATTGGTCCAATCATTATTTACTTTCCCTACAGTTATCAAATTCACATTATTTAATTCAATCGCTTTAGCTAAACTTTGAAAGAATATGCTCTCACTCGGTTTTTGATCATCACTTATATCAGGATGTTCCCATTCTTCTGTTTGATAAAATTGATTTGGTTTAAATTCTGCATTGGTTTCATCTAATATGTCCGAGGGATTTACCCAGAATTTCTCCTTATATTTAGAAGTTAAAAAACGAATAAGTTTGGTAGGATGAAATGAATCAGTTTCAATTCCTAAACGCTTATACTCTTCTACAGTTGGTGTTAAAGTGATACGTTCTCCTTTCAAAAGTAACTCCATATGAAAAGGATCTACAAGAAAATGCTCTTCATCATCGTACCAATATTCTTCATTTACAAGCGTTAAGATTTCATCGAAACATGAAAAGAATCCTTGCTGTCTCATGCTATTACTATACACATAGAAGTTATTCGATATCTCAAGGTTTGCATCAACGCCCACAACCTCAAATACTATGAGCCACTTGTCTTCCTCTCGAAAAACAGATATTCTGGATTGTGCTAAGTCAAAATTATAGTTATCAAGTACTGGAAAATCAAACTCCTCCGCGTACCTATCTAGTGTTTCAAGTATTTTTTCTGCTTTCATAACATTACTCTCCATAAAGTTAGTATAGTAAATTTTTATTACATTCGTTTTTCTTTATTTAACTCATAAACATTATCTAAATACCAGGACATTTTTTTATGTCTCTCTAAACTGGCAACCATCCAGTTTTATTTATTTGTATATTATATAAAACTCTAATGGCTCAGTAAACAACATTTGATTATGACCTTATCCTTCATTTTCTTTATAATTGTATTTTCACAGTCCCCACCATAGCACTCCACTGCAGCTCCTCTTATTCTTCCTTACAATTAAAACAAAGACACATAGTCTATTGTTAATGTGAAATACAGTTTGATCATTTTTTCTAATAACTTACTATATAACAATCGGACGCATTTCTATATAAACGCGTCCGTGACTCTCCCTGTTCCACATGCAATATCTAAAATCCATTCATTTTGTATATTTAATTTTTGCGCCCATGATAGTAAAAACGGAAAATCTGAAAAACTTTTATTTTCTATATCATATCGTTTTGGATTTTCATATTCAGATAAGTTCCATTTTGTTTGCACTTACATTCCCCATTTCATTTTAATATATAATTTATAATGAATTTACAATTTTTTCTCTATAATTAGTCATAATAATTTGGACTAATCTCCCTCCCCTATTAGTAAGCTGAAAACAAGGGGATAGAATTGGAGTGTGATGATATGGAACGTTTATGGATTCCTATAATCGTTACGTTTTTTTCGTTCGGTGGATTACTATTAGGAGGTGCTGTTGGAGTAGCAACACGCCAACTAATTGAAGAAAAGATGCATCGCTTATACGCATTATGTGGTGGGATTTTGCTTGGACTTTTATCACTTGAAATTATTCCTGAAACATTTTCAAGCTATGAAATAATTGGGCCTATGCTCGGTATAGCTATCGGTATTTTAGTTATGAGCTTATTAGATAACTATTGTCATCATCCGATTATACATAAGAAAGATCAACAAGCATGGCAAACCTTCCTTTTTCTTTCTTTTGCTATATTCATTCATAATATGCCGAGTGGGTTTGCGTTAGGTACAGCGTTTATAAATCATAATGACTCTGCCATTCCTTTCTTACTTGCGATTGTCATTCACCATATTCCAGAAGGATTAGCTTTAATTATTCCATTTCTTTTTACAAAACATAAATATATTTCATTTTTATTAACAACTTTATTACTTTCTCTCATCCTAGGGACCGGTACTGTTTTTGGCATTTTGATGGACGGGAAAGCTCTCCATTTACAAGGACTTATTATGGGAAGCGCAATTGGTTCTCTTGGCTATGTCACAATTCACGAAATGCTTTGGAAAGCAAAGAAACAGCTCTCTTTCCTTACATTTCTCATGTGGGCAACTAGTGGTTTTTTACTAATAACAGTGTTTACTTTATTCGCTGGTCATCATTAAAGCGAAAAAATTTATTATTTGTATATTTTTCCTTTTTCTCCAAAACATAATGTTATCTACCTATTATAAGGAGGAACGATTATGTTTGGAAAAACAGCCGGTGAAGCATTAGTGGATCTTTTAATTGACTGGGGTGTAGAACACATATATGGTATGCCTGGAGATTCCATTAATTCTATTATTGAAGCTTTAAGAAAAAAACAAGATAAAATTAAATTTATTCAAGTTCGCCATGAAGAAGCTGGTGCGTTAGCAGCGGCAGCCTATGCGAAATTAACAGGAAAACTTGGTGTTTGTATGGCTATTGCAGGACCTGGAGCGATTCATTTATTAAATGGTTTATACGATGCAAAACTCGATCAAGCTCCTGTACTAGCAATTTCAGGACAAGTAGAAAGCGATTTACTCGGAACGGATTTTTTCCAAGAAGTAAACTTAGAAAGAATGTTTGATGACGTTGCGGTTTATAACCAACGAATAATGTCAGCTGAACAGTTACCTGCTGTAGTGAATCAAGCGATTCGAATGGCATATACAAAAAAAGGTGTCTCTGTTCTTACAATTCCAGATGATGTTCCAAAATTTGAAGTGAAAAATGGTGCGCGCATTACAAACTCTTCCTTTACATTACCAGAAATATTTCCGCAAGAAGAAGATTTAGCTGTAGCGAAACTCGCACTTAATGAAGCGAAAAAACCTGTTATTTTAGCCGGGAAAGGAGCTAAACATGCGAGAGAGTCTTTACTTGCATTTGCAGAACATATCGGTGCTCCAATCGTACTTACATTACCAGCTAAAGGGATTGTTCCTGATGAACACCCTCTTTGTATCGGTGGATTAGGATTAATCGGGACGAAACCTTCTTATGAAGCAATGAAGCATGCCGATACTTTAATTATGGTTGGTACTTCTTATCCGTTCACTGGTTTCTTACCCGAAAAAGCAAAAACACTTCATATTGATACAGACCCCGCACAAATTGGGAAACGTTATACGACAGATATCGGCTTAGCTGGTGATGCTGATAAAACATTAAAATGGTTAATTGAAAATGTAGAAAAACACGAGGACCATTCCTTCTTAGAGCATCATCAAGAAATGATGAAAAAGTGGGAAGAAAAATTACACAATCAAGAAGAAGATTCTTCGACTCCAATTAAACCACAGCGAGTTATGCACGCTCTGCAACAAGTAGCAGAAGATGACGCAATTCTTTCGGTCGATGTTGGAAATGTAACAGTATGGACAGCAAGGCACTTCCGCATGACAAACCAGCAATTTATCATTTCTAGTTGGCTTGCAACACTTGGCTGCGGTTTACCTGGTGCACTCGCTGGACAAATTGCTTTCCCGGATAAACAAGTGTTTGCAGTTTGTGGTGACGGCGGATTCGGAATGACAATGAATGACTTCGTAACAGCTGTTAAATATAAACTGCCAATCGTTGTCGTTGTATTAAACAATAATAAAATTGCTATGATTAAATTTGAACAAGAAGTTATGGGAAATATTGAATTTGGTACAGACTTAACGAATCCTGATTTCGCAAAATATGCTGAGGCGTGCGGTGGTATTGGATACCGTGTAGAACAGTTAGATGACTTACTTCCCGCCTTTGAAAATGCAGTAAAACAAAGTAAACCATGCATTATTGATGTAGTTGTAGATGTAAATGAAGCACCAATGCCAGCAAAAATCACATTTGGTCAAGCAGCCGGTTATACGAAACATATGATAAAAGAATTATTTGAAGAAGGTAAGATTGATTTACCACCACTTTAAAGAAAAAAAGATAGCTGAAAACAATTTGTCTTCAGCTATCTTTTTTTATTTTTGCACCTCACTATGAAATGAAAAATCATTCATGGTAGGCTGTATTTGTTTCTCTACTTTCACTTCTTCCTTCTTCCGATTCGCTCTTCTAACATTCCCTAGCTTAATCGCATCTTGCATACTATTACTAACTAGATTTCCCGCTAAAATTGTCATGCTATAAAAAGCAATTGGTATAAGTACAATCCATGTATGTGTGGTTAAATGACGGAAGTTTTGACCAATTAGGCCAGTCCATTCTTTTGTTACACTATCTGCTTCTGTACCAAAAATTATTGTTCCGCCAAAAAATAATTCTAACAAACCAAGATGCAAGAGGAGTAATAAAGTACTTACAAATTGCTGGGCTACTAATAAAAGAAATGATGGTAGCATATGCGGCCATACATGGCGTTTCAACCTCTGCCACTTACTCCCGCCGAGCACAGTGGCCGCCAACATAAATTCTTCATTCTTAATACGTTTTACTTCTTGCGCTACATACAACATAACAGTTGGTACAGCAAGGCACGCAAGAACTATAATTTGAAACGCAACCCGTAAATGAAACGGAGCAGCAGCCTCTCCACTTTCAAACGTTAAAACTGCATTTAACATAAAATAGGAAATCATAATCATTGGTACAATACTAAACGGATCAAAAAAAGATGAGATAACTGGAAATGAGCGTTTACTGTACATACCAAGTAATAAACCAATAGCTCCTCCAATTACTACACGTAAAACTGCGATAACGATACTTGCACCAACTGTCCATTTCGCTCCTTCTATTATTAACTGGAACAGGTCACGGCCTTTCTCATCAGTTCCGAACCAAAATTTACTCGACGGTGAAAACGGAGCAGCCTCTAATTCTCCTTTTTCGTTATACATCATCGTTAGTTCACGAATATTCCCATCGAAAAACAGCGTATTTCCAATACTAACAATCATTAGTACACTCAAAAAAGTAACACCTAGCCAAAATCTCACATCTCTTTTTACAACTTGCCACATGTTACACACGCTCCTTTATAACATTTTGTAAAAGCGTATGTAATAAACGAAATAGTATAAAAAGCGGTACGTATAATAAAACTAAACTCACTGTAAATATTTCTAATTTCGAATTTTCTTTCACGAAAACGAACATACCGTACGTATTAAACAGCCATTCAATAATATATAAGTTTGATAACATAAATAAAATATTCGTTTTTGCGTAATAGACTGTTGTTAACAAGACATTTCTTGAAATATGGTGCATCAAAATATGTCTTAAACTTAGCCCTTTACTCTTAGCAAATATACTATAATCTTTCTCTAATTCTTCTCTGAAACGTAATAGTAGTAACTTAATAAATAATAATGTTGTAGGTAAAGTAAGGCATATTATTGGTAACAGGCGAGCCCTTTCCTCTCCAAGTCCTGCAAATTTCACTGGCATAAAACCTGTCTTTTGAAAGATTATTACTACTAGAAGTTGAGATAATAAAATTAATAAAATGTCCGGAATACTTTCAAGTGCGACGAAAATCCCATTCCACATACGTTGCTTTGATTGAGAGCGCTGTAATACCCACACAACGATAAGATACGCAATGAGTAAAGATAGTATAAATGCCGAAATAAATACAAACATTGTTTCTACATAATGAATCCATATTTGTGGAAATAACTTTCTTGAATTCCGAAATCCATACGTAATTTCACCTGGTTGAAGTAACTTCTCTCCAAGAAACACAACTGTGTTCCAAAAACCGATTAAATCAATTTGTAATCCCTTAAATAAACGCGGTAGTGCCCCTAAAAATAGAATACAAATAAGCGCCGCAAATAATTGTAAACATGTAACCCCACACCACTTACCAATTCGAATGAACATAACTATTACCCCTTCTGTTTAAATGAATATTCAGAAATTAAAACTATGTATAGTACCTATACCTTTTAATAAAATAACTCCTCTCTCGACAAAACATATCGATTCTCGTCATTTCTCTGAAGTTGTATTATATCTTTCGACTATTATCCAACATTTTCCTTCTCGCTCGATTATATACTATAAAAAAGCACTTATTTTTAAAATAAGTGCTTTTTTATTTAATTTCATTTTACGAATGTATCACACAACCACTCATAAAACTTTTCCTTCTCTTCAAATTGAGGGTAATGTGCTGAGTTTTCAAAAGCTATAAATTCTTTTTGATTCGCCTCAATTCTATCAAAATACTGTTTTGCTGCATGAAATGAAGTATTATAGTCATATTTACCCATAAGAAAATAAAGCGGTAGATTCAGCTTAGTTACTTTAGTAGATAATGGATTCCTTAAATCTTTTTCTAATAAGACAGTTTGAGAATGTGATAATCCAACGTTATAACGAATTACGTCTAACAAGTTATATTCATTACTAAATAGCATCCTCATGTTATCACCATCTGGATTTTCAATGAGTCTTGATGTTCCACCATATTTCGCAACATAATTTCGCGGAGTGTATGTATCGCCATTTTTAATTTTTTCGGTTAACCCTTTTAAATAGAAAACCTCATCTGTATTCCCCGCATTTTGTGCCTGTTCAATAACATAGTTTAAGCTATCCATTTCACTTTCTACTGTATCACTCATCTGCCCTATTCCAACATATGCATCATATTTTTCAGGGGCTTTATTGGCAGCTTGCATTCCAATATATGTACCGTAAGAATGACCAACCAATATTACTTTTTCTTTGCCAAGACGTTTTGAAATATAATCTGTCATAGCTAATAAATCTTCTACAAGTAGGTCTGATGATAGATTCGAATAGTCTTCAAAGAAATGATACGATTTCCCGCTTGCCCTTTGATCGTAATTAACAACTGTGAATTTCTCTTCCAATAAGTCTTGATATTTTTGAGCATATGGTATTTCTGAAGAACCTGGTCCACCATGAATAAAGAGAATAACTGGGTTCTTCTTATCTTTTCCGCGTATCATAATTTCATGACCACTTCCATTTATCTCTACTTGCTCTAATGTACTTATACTGTTTTTCCCTTTTATTTGCGAGGTCCATGTAGGAAATACTAAAGCCATAATTATTAATAGTATAATAGTGACTGCAATACGTTTTACTAATTTTTTTATCTTCTTCATAAGACGTTTCCTTTCTTATAAATTTGTAAAAATAACAATTTAGTTCTGTAAAACTACCTCAAAAAAATATGAATGTACAATAATTGCACTTTCCAATTTCATCTCAATCTTTTTTACATTCTTAATATCCCATACACTTCTTAACTTTCCGCTATATAAACCCTTAATATTTTCTTAATTTTCAATACATTAATCATAGGAAGGCTTGGTCACAATGTATTACAAATAAAAAGAGTCCTTGTTTTCAAAACAAGGACTCTTTTCTTAAACTATTTTGCTACTTCCTCTTTCGGCATTACCATACCTTTATAAAGTTGGACAGTAATCCAATAATAAATGAAATAAATTACTATGAAGATTCCTATTGGCATCCACACTTTTACAAACGGGTCAACTAATATAAAGCTGAATAAGTTAAGCCCTACTAACACGTGGGAAATTCCAATAATTGCTGGGAATATAAATAAATATGAGATTTCTTTATATATACTTTTTGTTAACATACTACGTCTCACACCGATTTTTCGTAGCATTTCATAACGGCGTACATCACGAGAAGCGCCTGTTAATATTTTGAACATAAGAGAACTCGCCATCATTGCTAAAAACGCAATTCCAAGGAAAAACCCCATAAACATTGTTCCGCTCATGAAACTGTTCATGAACTGATAAATTGTCATTTTCGTATATAGTTCTACTTTTGCGCCTGTTGTTTTTTCAATTAATTCTTTTTGTCTCTTATCTATATCGAGCAACAATGGTTTATATTTTTTCATATCATCTACTTTTGCTAATGTTACAGTATGTTCTGTTCCTTGAATTCCTTTGTAATGCTCTTCATCTGCAATTCTTACCGGTTTTCCGTTAAACTGATTATGTGTAATTTGTATCTCTCTTACAACCGCATCTTCCCAATCTTTTGGCATACGAGGAAGCTTATTCGCTACTTCAGGAGCTTCCAAAGCAGAATAGACAGGTTCAGTTAAAGGTGTAGCCACACGTTTACGAGCAGGTTCTTTTAAAGTCTTTGTATCAAAATGATCTGAAATAAGTGGTGGTTTTTCAGTTAAGTCGTTACGTAAATAATAAACCGCTTCTCCATCTACTTTATACTTATACTTGCTTTCTTCAACAATTTCCATTTCTTTTAATGCCGCTTTATCTTGCTCATTTGGATCATGAATTACGACATCATATACACGTGAGAAGTCTGTCATAATGCCTACATTCTTTTGAAACGCCATACCTGCTGTCATTGCACCTGCACCTAATGCAATTAACATCGCTACAGTGCCTAGTACCCTCGATAAACTAGTTACTCGAAAACGTAACTGTGCATAAGTAAAACTATTTAATCCCGTTTCATTTCGTTTTTTATTCCCCTTAATTTTCATTACAAAAAGTGGGAGCAACGAGCTAAAAATGAAATACGTTCCTACTGTCGTAACAATTGTCGCTATTATAAATCCTAGTTCAGCAAACATTTTTATATTCACCATAAAATAGTATCCTGTACTTACTAGCAATACACCTAGTACTGTCATAATAACAGTGCGAGTCTTACTTTTCTTCACCTCATCTTGCGTTTCATCTTCACGTATTAACTCTAATTCTGTTTTACGTAATAATCGGAAACTATTCATTAAACCAGTAATGAAAAATAATATTAAGAAGAAAATAGATGTAACTAATATAGCTGGTGTGTACACAGATGCGTAATTACCTTTTGCTGAAATTTCCATTCCATTCATTAAAAAATTTCCTGCTACACTAGCAAGTACTATTCCTACTAAAATACCGATAATAATACTGACAATCCCCATACCAAAAGTCTCAATAAATAATAATTGCGCTACTTTTTTCTTTTTCGCTCCAAGCATCATGTACATACCGAGTTCTTTTCTTCTTAATGTAAGTAAAAAAGAATTGGCATATATGATATAAAAAACTGTAATGAAAGAAAGCAATATTGCACCAACCCAGAAGACGAGCCTAATACTACTAATAAGACTATTATCTTTTGTAAATTCACTATTCATCGCCATCGTTTGGAACATGTAAAAAATACTAATACTAATGACTAGACCAATAAGTAAAACCATATAATCCTTTAACATTTTTTTCATACTATGACGTGATAATTTGAATAACATAGTCTCGCCCCCCTTACTTCGACTCAGTTGCTGAGCCCATTTGGGCAAGCACACCTAAAATATCTTGATAGAAATTTTCTCGTGTTCCTTGACGTTTTAACTCTTTATAAAGAAGTCCATCCTGTATAAATAAAATACGTTCACAATAGCTCGCACTAAATGCATCGTGTGTTACCATCAAAATACTTACATTGTGATTTTCATGTAAATCTTGCATCGCTTCTAATAAACTTTTTGCATTTTTACTATCAAGTGCTCCTGTCGGTTCATCTGCTAATACGATTGCCGGATTATGTACTAAAGCTCGTGCTGCCGCTGTTCTTTGTTTTTGTCCACCAGAAACAGCAGTCGGATATTTTGTTAAAATTTCAGTAATCCCTAATTTCGTCGCAACCCCATTTACTTTTCCAGTAATCTCACTTGACGGTACGCCTTGCAGGGAAAGTGGTAAAGCGATATTTTCATAAATTGATAAATTTTCTAGTAGATTAAAGTCTTGAAAAATAAATCCTAGTTTTTGAGAACGAAAATCTGATAATGCATTCCCCTTCATAGAAGTAATATTTGTGCCAGCTATTGTTACACTACCACCTGTCGCTTGATCAAGTGTACTAATCACATTTAATAATGTCGTTTTACCAGATCCAGAAGGACCCATAATCCCTACAAACTCTCCTTCTTTAATACTTAATGAAACACCCCTTAATGCTTTTGACTGATTCTCATTTCTTTTCCCATACGTTTTTTCTACACTTTCTACAGTAACTACATTTGTTGACATCTCTTTCACTCCATCCCTTTTGTATAGTATAAATTTCCCATATATTTCTTATATTTTTCTCATAAAAATTCTTAAGAATTTTTAAATTTTCCAAATGCAGATTGAGATACATAAGAAATACAAACGATTTCTCTGCTTAATATTCTCACTTTTCTAAAATCCTTTCATTCGATTTCCCTTACATTTACCTTACATTTTTGTAAGGTTAAAAAAAACAAACCACTTCATAAGAGCATTTCTTTGGAATGAGAAATGCTTTTTATTGTTATCAAAATTTAAAAGATATTTCAATAAAAATAATAACGCAATAAAAAACAATATATTTTTATTGCAAAACGATAAATCGCATGATAAAATCATGTTGTTATTACATAAGTGAGGTGCTTTTTATGAAACAAGTTACGACACTCTTTTTAAAGCTAGCTATTATTTTTATAGGATTCCCAGTTCTTGCATTGTGCATATTTTTGGTGCCTAAGATTGGGAATTTCGCTGGAGAATTGTATCCAGATATTGCTTATATGAAATCTCTCGTTTTAATCGATATGTACGCGGCAGCGATACCTTTTTACTTTGCTCTGTATCAAGCTTTTAAACTTTTAAGCTATATTGATAAGAACCAAGCGTTCTCGGAATTATCGGTAAAGGCTTTAAAGAATATAAAATACTGTGCCATCACGATCAGTACCTTGTACTTGCTAGGTATGCCACTCTACTATCTCATGGCGAAAAAAATTGATCCTCCAAGTTTCATACCAATCGGATTGACCATCATTTTCGCCTCTATGGTGATTGCCGTTTTTGCTGCTGTTCTCCAAAGGCTTTTACAAGAAGCTATTAATATAAAATCAGAAAATGATTTAACGGTCTGAGGTGGAGAATATGACAATTATTATTAATATTGATGTGATGTTAGCAAAACGAAAAATGAGCGTAACGGAGCTTTCGGAGAGGGTTGGGATTACGATGGCGAATCTTTCCATTCTGAAAAATGGGAAAGCAAAAGCGGTTCGTTTTTCAACATTGGAAGCGATATGTAAGACTTTAGATTGTCAACCAGGTGATATTTTGGAGTACAAAAGCGACGAATACACTCAATAAAAACAAATAACAACTTTCTTCAACCAATGGGATTAGATTGTGAAATTAAGATGAAGGGATAGCAATTAAGCTATCCCTTCTCTGCGTTTATTATTGTTATTTAATATACCTTTAATTACTTTAACTTCAGTATTACATATTAATGGTGTGTTTTATTATCAATCTCTATTTCCTATTTTTAATTTCCTCTTTCATACTTTCCACAAACGCATCTAGTTCAACAACTTCTGACTTCTCTTCACCATATTTCCGTACATTTACAGCTTCGCTTTCCATTTCCTTATCCCCAATAACAAGAACATACGGAACTTTTTGCATTTGCGCTTCTCTAATTTTATATCCTAACTTTTCATCTCGTATATCTCGTTCGACACGAATTCCGGCTTGTGCTAATTTATCTGCAATCCTATTTACATATTGTTCATGCACTGCATTTGAAACTGGAATTACTTTCACTTGAACTGGTGCCACCCATGCTGGGAACGCGCCTCCAAAGTGCTCAATTAATATTGCTAAAAAACGGTCTAAAGATCCTAAAACTGCTCGGTGAATGACAACTGGTCTTCTTTTTTCATTATTTTCATCTATATAATTTAAATCAAATTTTTCTGGCATTTGGAAATCAAGTTGGACTGTTCCGCACTGATGACTTCTATTTAAAGCATCTTTAATATGGAAATCAATTTTCGGACCGTAGAATGCACCGTCACCTTCATTTAATCTATATTTATAATTTAATGACTGTAATACATTTTCTAATGCCAATTCTGCTTGCTCCCATAATTTATCATCACCCATTGAATCTTCTGGACGAGTAGAAAGCTCTACTTCATACTCGAAACCAAAAGTTTTATACACATAGTCAATTTGCGCCAACACTGATTTGATTTCATCTTCAATTTGTTCTGGTGTTACAAATAAATGAGCATCATCTTGGCAGAAAGTACGAACTCTTAATAATCCGTTTAAAGCGCCACTAAATTCATGTCGATGCACTTGACCGAACTCACACATACGAATCGGTAATTCACGATAAGAATGTAATTTATTTTTAAACATAAGCATATGGCCTGGGCAATTCATCGGTTTTAACGCAAAACTTTTATGATCTACTTCTGAGAAATACATATTGTCTTTGTAATGTCCCCAGTGTCCTGACTTCTCCCATAATTCTTGATTCATCATAAATGGAGTACGCACTTCTTGATAATTGTACTCATTTTGAATTTCTCTTAAAAATGCTTCTAATTCATTGCGAATAATCTGTCCTTTTGGCAAGTAAAAAGGCATTCCCGGAGCCTCTTCCGAAAACATAAACAATTCAAGTTCACTACCTAATTTCCGATGATTTCTCTTTGCGGCCTCCTCAACAAAATGTAAATACTCTTCTAATTTTTGTTGAGAAGAGAAAGCAACACCATATATACGCTGAAGCACTTGATTGTTACTATCACCTCGCCAATATGCACCAGAAACATGAGTTAATTGAAATGCTTTCAAATAACCAGTAGATGGCAAATGTGGTCCTCTACATAAATCTACAAATTCACCTTGTTTATACAGTGTTACACTTTCTCCATTAGGAATTGCTTCTAAAAGCTCTAATTTCAAACTATCATTCATTTCTTGAAACAATTCTTTTGCTTCTTCTCGAGAAACCTCAACTCGCTCTATCTTTACATTTTCATTTATAATATTTTTCATTTCTTTTTCTATTTTCGGTAAATCTTCTACGTTTACACTACTTTGAAGATCCATGTCATAATAAAATCCATTTTCAATGACTGGCCCTACACCAAGGTTTACATCACCATAAATTCTTTTTACAGCTTGCGCTAATATATGTGCCGCAGAGTGTCTTGCAATTTTTACCCCTTCATCTGAATCCATAGTAATGATTTCAACTTTCGCACTTTCTTCAATGTTTCGTCGTAAATCAAAAGACTGATCATTAACTTTTCCTGCGACTGCTTTCTTTTTCAAGCTACTACTAATTGCCCCAGCAATTTCTTCTAAAGTAATGCCTTTCACAAATTCTTTAACGCTACCATCTGGAAATTTAATTTCGATCATCTGTTCTTTCATTTTTCATCTCTCCATTTCATAATAAAAAGCACACTCATCCCTAAAATAGGGACGAGTGTGCTTTTACCCGTGGTTCCACCCAGATTCCCATCGCAAATATACAATGGCTTCTTTTACGGTAACGTCGTTTACACGGCACTAGATACTTGATTTCCCCAGTGCAGCTCTAAGGTGGTAAGTTATTTTACTGCGTTAGGAAGTTCTCAGCTTTTCTTCCTTCTCTGTATAACCGTTTAAAATAACTCGTGTCCTTTTCTTCGCTTATTATGAAATAAAATATAAAAAAGCATATTCATCCCTAGTAAATAGGGACGAATATGCTTATATTCGTGGTTCCACCCAGATTCCCATCACAAAAAACATAATGGCTTCTTTTGCGATAACGTCGCTTACACGGCACTAGATACTTGATTTCCCCAGTGCAGCTCTAAGGTGGTAAGTTATTTTACTGCGTTAGGAAGTTCTCAGCTTTCCTTCCTTCTCTGTATAACCGTTTAAAATAACTCGTGTCCTTTTCTTTGCTTTTGTAACAAATACATTTATTGTTATTTAATATATCCTATTCATTTTATTTTTACAAGTGTTAAAAATATATCTTTTATTCAAAAAAAAGAAACCAAAAACATTTTTTGGTCTCCCCTTCTCTTTTTTACCAATCTTGTGGTTCGTAATTTAAGTCTGAAAATAGGCGTTTTTTCTCTTTTTTCGATAAATCTCTCCACTGTCCGACTGGTAAATTATTCAACTCAATATTCATAATTCTCGTACGTTTTAACGTGTATACTTGATAACCCAAAGCTTCACACATACGGCGAATTTGACGATTTAGCCCCTGTGTTAAAATAATTTGGAACTCATATTTTGATAACTGTGTTACTTCACAAGGAAGTGTTTTTGTATCTAAAATTTTAACACCTGCTGCCATTTTCTCTAAAAACTCCGGTGTAATCGGCTTATCTACTGAAACGATATATTCTTTCTCATGTTTGTTTTCAGCACGTAAAATCTCATTAACGATATCGCCATCATTCGTTAACAAAATTAAACCATCTGAGTCTTTATCGAGACGTCCGATGTGATTAATTCGTAAAGGATGATTCACTAAATCGATAATATTACCTTTTACGGCTTTTTCACTTGTACATGTAATACCTACTGGTTTATTTAAAGCGATATACACATGGTCTCGAGCAATACGAAGTTGCTCTCCATTTACTCGTACGTCATCACCTGGATTTACTTGGTCACCAATTTTTGCAACCTTACCGTTAATAATTACTTTTCTCTCGTTAATTAACTTATCTGCTCCACGTCGAGACGCTTTTCCAGCTTCACTAATAAATTTATTGATACGCAAGTTAGGCACATCCTTTTCATAAAAAATTTCAAGCTCACACTGCTTCTACCGTACAATACAAAAGGGTAAGCCTCCTATTATAACTTAAATATATTAACATGAAAGGGTATATGACGTCTTCACTTAATTACATGTTTACACGAAAATAATTGGTCCTCTTTTCCTTTTCACCTCAAACTGTTTAGCAGTCAATAGATTAACCCTTGAATATAACATCATTTATTTACTTTTTTCATAGATAATATACCGATATAAGTTTGATTAATCATGCCTAAATAACTCACAATATGTGAAAAATAAAAAAGAACCCTTTTGAAAATAATCAAAATGGATCCTTCTTCAACTAAACGAATACTAGTTTTTATACAAAAGTGTTCAATAATTATAATCTTTGATAGAAAACATCGTTCAACAAACAAAATAATCTCGAACTCCCCTAATTTTTACGCTTCACTATTTTCTTCACATACTCCAAAAAGAAGCCCTTGATTATCTATACAATAAGCAAAGTAACCCATATTAGGAATAGCAGTTTTAGGTACAACTACTTGTCCACCATTTTCAATAACTTTATTTATGTACTCATCAACTGAAGGTACTTCAATCGAATTAGTTGTCCTAGTAGCACCATCAGGTGATTTCATTAATCCACCATCGATACCAGGTCTATCACTCTCACCTGTAATTATGAACCAATAGTCATGTGGCCCAGGCATTTTTTCAAACTTCCATCCAAAACTATTTGTATAAAATTGAATAGCTTCTTCAGGGTTTGGGACTTGCAATTCAAATCTTAAAACTCTACTCATTTAAATATCTCCCCTCTTATTCTTGTACAAAGTAATTATACAAGAACTAATGTTCTGTATCGAATTTTTCGAAACTAGCTACTTTAATAAGTTCTAACTTTATTTAGAAGCGGCAACAGACCATTCTTCCTCCCGAATAACTCTCTTCCCATTTATATTTTCAACATACTCATTTACATTTGCTAACTGATATAACTCTGGGAAAATTTCTTTCATATAGAGTTCATGTGCTATTTCATCTTGCCAATACGTTAATACTATGTAACGATTTTCAGTCTTTAAAGACTTCCCAACAACTCCACCTAACATTCCTTTTGCATTTTCCATTCCTTTATTCCAAATTGTTTCTTGCGTATGTAAAAAATACTTTTCTTTTCCTTCTTTCACATCGCAAATTGCAACTCTTACAAATGATCCTTGTGCAGTTACGTCTTTCAAAGGAGTTTCTGTTATATCATACAACGTTTGAAACATTTCAATATTACAGGAAATATATGTGCCTTCTTGATTACTATTTAAAAAAATTGTATCATGAGCATCATTCATGAATGATTGATATGCATTTCTATCTTCCCATAAAGTATATACACACGCTTCCCCTTCATTCCACCCACCAAATTGTCCATAGAATCCGTCTAAATACTGTAAATCACGCCATTTTTCTTGCGCATCAGAAAACAATTCCCTTTTCTCTTCTTCCACCTTGCAAAATATTGTTTTTAATAGCATTTCTAATCCCCCTTATGATACGGTTCATTTCCCACTTGCAATACTTTCTATTTTTCCACCAACGCAAACATTAATTTTACTCTCAATCACCTCTGCTTCTATATGTATTAGAGAATGGCGATTTATCTCATCCCCTTGTCCAACATGCATATTTATCTTTTTCGTTCCAAGATAACGATATTTTATAAGATACGCCGCTAAACATCCATTTGAGCTTCCTGTTGCCACATCCTCTGTGATTCCATAATAATCTGCAAAATCACGGACATTAAGATCATTGATTTCCCAACTAGAAAATCCCTAATTTTCCATAAATAACGCAAGTTGATTACCTGAATACTTGCCTTGCGAGAATACATCCACAATGTAAAAATCCCAATATCTCTCTTCTATTCTTCAACACAATCTGTTTACATAATGAAATTATAGTTTATTAAATTTGTATATTTTTCAAAGAATCCTCTGCTTTTTCTATCAACCAATCACCAAACGTATCTAAAAATGATAAGATTTCTTCTATATCTTTTATCGGTTCAATTACATATTGTAGTGCTTTCCTCATATTTTTTTCTTGTTCGGGAAAATGCTTACTAAATAACTCATATGCTGGATATAAGTCCCTGGAATACAGCCCTTCTCTATCAATTGTTAATGCTAGACCTGCCCTGACTACAATCTTCATGATCCAACGACAACAATCCTCTATATCATCCACGTCCTTATTATGAATTAACTCTTCGTGTGTTTGTTCAATTTGTTTCCGCAAATGAATGAGATGTTCATACGCTATCTCCTGACTTACTTTATATTTAGGTAAATATAATTTTACGTCTTCACCTAATATACATACACTATGTGTCTGAATCATAAATCCTATAAAAGAAAAATCCTCTGAGTTTATTACTTCTTTTTCACTATAAAAACTTAATTCCACTCCTGATATACAATTAAACTGCTGTGTAATTTGGACTTCTAGCTCCTTGCTCCAGCTTAAGTCAATTACTTGAGGATTCTTTCGAACTAATATAATCATATCTACATCTGCAACCCCTTCTATCCCAATCCCTCTTGGAATAGAACCCCTTATATAAACACTGTGCAAATCATCCCGCAAAAATTGACAACAAGTATCCTTTATTTCTTGTATTACCTCCAAAAACACAGGCTGAATTTTATTAAAATGTGCATCGTTTATAATAAATCCTTCATCATCCACAGGACAAAAACGCCCTATTTTTTTTATTCTTGGCAATTTATCAACTCATTTCCCTATAAAATATTGGTTTATTCCACACATACAACAATTATAATTCAAATAATTCAGAATTGAAAATTTGAAAGTAAGACATAAATAATCCTACATTGTTACGTCCTATCTCTTTTATCACCATTCATTTTTCGAATATATAATAAGTAATCTCTCCTGAGATCATAAAATAGAAGATAAATTAGGAATACCAAAAAAATAAGTTTATTTACTATTTCAAAATAAAAAATGATTGCATTTCACTAATTGTATATCTATAATGTTTTTATTGATTCTATACAGAATCAATGCGTTTAAGTTTTTAATTTTATAATTCGGATGAACCATTCAGGAGAAGGTCTATTGATCTACCGACGGGGCAAAAAGTTGCTGAACCAACTTTGAAACTCTCAGGTCTTGTTTACAAGTAGAACTGCATGGGGACGAATCTCTGGAGAGACTCCCTCTCGCTTAATATAGCGCGGAGGAAAACGAGCACCGAAGGAGCAAATCCGCTAATCTAGCGGATAATCTCTCAGGTAAAAGGACAGAGACAAGCGAAAGAAAATGCCGATTTGTATCGGTTTATTTTTCTATCCCTTGTTTCTCCAGAGACCATTTCATTTCCTTGAAGTGGTTTTTATTTTTTCTAAAAAAGGAGAATACAGATGGAGACAGTAAGTAAAGTATTAGAACAAATTAATCAGTATGTGTGGGGGTTACCAACTTTGTTGCTACTTGTTGGAACTGGTATCATTCTCACAGTGCGCTTAAAAGGTTTACAATTTAGTAAACTAATATACGCTCACAAACTAGCTTTTAAAAAATCAGAGGATACATCATCTTCTGGAGATATTAGTCACTTCCAAGCACTGATGACAGCTATGGCTGCAACGATTGGTATGGGAAATATAGCAGGTGTCGCAACTGCTGTGACAATCGGTGGACCCGGCGCAATCTTTTGGATGTGGATTACTGCTTTATTTGGAATGGCAACAAAGTATGCCGAAGCAATCCTTGCGGTGAAATACCGTGTTAGTAATGAAAATGGTGAATACTCCGGTGGACCAATGTATTATTTAGAACGTGGTTTAGGGAAAAAATGGCTGGCTGTTTTATTCGCTATATTCGGCACAGCTGCTTCTTTCGGTATCGGTAATATGGTTCAATCTAATTCGGTTGCAGAGGCAATGCGAATCAATTTTTCTTTCCCTCCTGCATTAACTGGTATACTCATGTCATTCTTAATCGCTATCGTTATTTTGGGCGGTGTAAAAAAGATTGGTAGAGTTACTGGATATATCGTTCCTATTAAAGCATTCTTTTATATAATCGCTGGCCTTATTATTATTTTCTATCACTTTGATCAAATTCCAGAAGCATTTTCACTTATTTTTTCTGGTGCATTTCAAGGTACTGCAGCTGCTGGTGGTTTTATCGGAGCAACAGTTGCATCTGCAATTCAAATAGGAATGGCACGTGGTGTATTTGCTAACGAGGCTGGTTTAGGAAGTGCTCCTATTGCTGCGGCTGCTGCCAAAACAGATTCACCTGCAAAACAAGCTTTAGTTTCTATGACTGGTACTTTTCTAGATACATTTATTGTATGTACAATTACGGGGCTAGTATTAATTACTACAGGCGCATGGAAATCAGGTAAAACTGGTGTTGAAGCTACAACATTAGCATTCCAATCCGTATTCGGTACTGCTGGTAGTATGATTCTCGGTATCGCCATTATATTATTCGCCTACTCTACTATTTTAGGTTGGTCGTATTACGGAGAGAAGTGTGTAGCTTATTTATTTGGACAAGGTGCTGTACGATATTATAAAGCAATCTTTATCGTTATGATTGCAATAGGTGCTAATTTAAAGCTAGGTGTCGTATGGACATTTGCCGATATTGCAAATGGACTTATGGCGATTCCAAACTTAATTGGTCTAATCGGATTAAGTGGTATTGTTGTCGCTGAAACGAATCGCTTTTTACAAGCAGAGAAATTGAAAGAAAGTCATAAAAAACAGGCAAGTTAATCACTAAAACAAGGAATGGCTCATTTATAATAAGCCATTCCTTTTTTCTCTATTTCAATTCCTTTCCCTCCTGAACCATATGTAAATAAAGTACAAAATCCATCATTGTAGATGAATAACCAAGTTGACGGATCATTGCTGTTATATTCCCTCTATGATATGTACCATGATTTACGACGTGTTGCACTAACTCTAAAATGGAAGTGTCTAATGCACCTGCATATGGGTTCTCAATAACAAATACAGTATTTACGTCTTGTATTCTACTTAAAAATTCTTTATATTGATTTGCCATGTTTTCAAACATTTTTTCTAATTCATGTAACGATTTAGTTTCGATTTGTTTTCGTAATTTTTCTCGGTCTTGTATTACTTCACTCATACTTTTACCATGCAATATGTGTAACCACACTTGATCTGTAATATAAATATGTACAAAAGTATCCTTAATTGATGGGAATACACTCTGTATCTGTTCATTAAAAATTGTCTCATAGTTTGGTAACTCTTTTAGTCGGTTGAATAATCGTGTATTAGCCCAAGCATGGTAATCAAACTGTTTTAACATGTAATCTTTCAATCTAAATCTCCTCCTTATTGTATGAAACGAATGTTTTGCTTCTTCATTTCCGCTTCTCTATCAGCTTTTACAATCCCTTTTTCTTTAACTTCATGTTTATTTATAGTTTTATATTTTACATATGTATAAAATTCCGTTTTAAATGGAAACGATGTAATTTGAATTGTTTCTTCATCCACCCATTCAGCTTGAATAGGCTTCTCCCCCTTACTATTAAACATTTCTGTTCCTTCAAAACCATCTTTAAATAAATCAATTTCATCTTTCTTTTTTACACCAGGTTTATTCATACATACATATAAAGAAAGTTCATCACAAAACTTTAATAATCTATAATGTTTATCAAACATCGCATATTGTTCTTTTGTTAACGTTTTCAAAATTCTTTTTTGTCGTTCCAATTCATTTTTATAAAAAGACATCATCTCTTCATCTTCCTCATTTAATGAAAATGATAAAAAGTGCTTACTACAAAGTAGCGCCCCGTATGGATTTGACTCTTCAATTGCATTCAAACCAATCGTATAAAAAACAAAGCGTAATGAACTTGGACAATCCATAAATGTATATGGAATATTTTTAGTATCATTCAAAATTGGTACTTTATCAAGCTCTATCCATCCTCTATCATGCTCATATATAGCATCAATTGTCTCTTTTAAGTATATTTTATCTTCAAAAAAATCTTCTATTATATGTCTTGCAATTTCACCAGCTAAAAAACCATGATCATGTTGACGTATTAATATACTTTCTTTCTCATTCTTTTCACGAAAAATCATCCGTATATTCCCCCTCATCCTCATATTACAGCTTGTTGTATGCATCAATTCTTAATTAATCCCTAAATATTAGCAGGGATTCAGTTTCTTTCAACGAAATTAACATAAACATACAGCATTCTTTCTAATCACAAAGTTAGCTTTATCTTTACTAACCATTATACTAAAACATTCATTCTAAAAAATTTTTTATGAGGTGAAAACATGAACAAAACAGAATTAGTTAAAAATGTAGCACAATCAGCTGATATTTCTCAAAAGGATGCTTCTGCAGCTGTACAATCCGTATTTGACACAATTGCTAATGCATTACAATCTGGCGATAAAGTGCAACTAATCGGCTTTGGAACTTTTGAAGTGCGTGAAAGGTCTGCTCGTACAGGGCGTAATCCGCAAACTGGAGAAGAAATTCAGATTGCTGCTGGTAAAGTTCCAGCATTTAAAGCAGGAAAAGAATTAAAAGAAGCTGTTAAATAAACAAGAAACCAGCCATTTTATAGGCTGGTTTCTTGTTTATTTCTTATTTAAGCAGTTCCTTTATATTCTCTGCATGATACACTTCACAAATATAAAATACACATTTGCAGTTACTTACAATTTGATATTTTCTAGTTGGATAAACATTCGCCGCAACAGAACATCCATCAAACAATTCGATAATATTTCCAGATGGCTGATATCCTTCATATAATACGTTTCTTCTTACTTCCATCTTTTCTATAAGGTTTTCAACAGGAATATTTCCACTCTCTAATTCACTCTTTATTGTATCCGGTAAAAACGAAGTGTCTGCAAAAATTAGATTTTCAGATAACACCTTACCTTTATAACTAACATTAGATACGCGATAAAGAAATGTTCCGTTTTTATCAAAGAAATTCTTTGCTTCTTTCGGAATGTATTGTCTATCGAGCGCTTCCTGTTCAAGTACATCAAACTGAACTGTATCTTTTACAAGTTTTTCTAAAGCTAGAATAGATGACGTATTTCTAGAAAACAACATATCTTTAATTGCCTGTACATTATAAGTTAATTCAGTTTTTCTATTTTCCGCTACTAACATGAGGAACACCTCTTCTATAAGAAATTTTATTAAAAATTAACGATGATTTAATAGCAATCCCGCGTCTAACTGCGTAATTTCAGTTACTTCTTTACTAAATATTGCAATGGAAGCCATATAATCTAAACTAGGTCTTACATCTTCCATCATTGTATTTTCTGCTAACTCTTGTCTATCTTTAAAAATCAACAATTTTGGAGGGTCATTTGGAGCTGATACTGTAATTTCTACTGGTGGGATCAATAGTCCTTCACCTGTCGCTTTCAGCACTGCTTCTTTTCGAGTCCAATATGTTAAAAATCCTTCTAGTCGCTGCTCATCAGGTAACTTCATAACTTGTGCTATTTCAATGTCTGTTAATACGCCCTCTGCCATTCTCATAACATCTACATTTGGATTCATTTGCTCAACATCAACACCCACAGGTGCAGATTTAGTAAATGCAACAACAACCCACTCACCCGAATGTGAGACTGATATTTGCGGCATCCCTTCTGGTAACTGTGGTCTGCCATGTTGTAATTTACATACTGGGCACATTCGATCAATTGGCACTTGAACTGGCGACATAGAAAGTACCTTTCCAAGTACTAATCTACTAATTACACAACCTATTATAAAACGCGCACGGTCTGCCGAATGATGATATGAATTTGCTTTCTCTCGCTCTACATCATTTAGTAAATTGCAATGCCATGATTGTAAATCTGAAATTCTTGCCCACCATATTTGACAACTATTCTCATTAAGGGTTGGTACAGAATCTACAACTTTACTCTCTATCATGTAAACTCTCTCCTTTTAAATGCCAATATTACTTTATTTCAAAAGAGTATTAGCATGCTGCAACTCATTCATTTACAACTTCTTTCTCTTTTTGTAATACAGATAACGGCTTTTTATTCTTCTTTGACATTACCTCTTTATCAGAAATACGTAAAGAAAATAGTAATGCTATGAGTAAAAATATTGCTGATCCAATTAATGCTGCTTGATATGGTAAAAAATCTGATTGTGCATTATTCTGTACGTTATTACTTCCAAAACCAGATAGTATACTAGCTAAAACAGCAACTCCTATTGCAGATCCTAATCGGTTTTGCACATTGAATATAGTAGTTGCTCTCCCCATAGAAGGTGGTGCAATATTGTTAAAAGCAGAAAATTGAACCGCACCGACAGATTGACCTAAGAAAATACCAATGCCAAACAATAGTGCCCGAATTTGCCATGGATTCGTATCATGATTTACAAAACTTAATAAAATAAAGATAACCGCCGTACTTACTAATCCAATAGAGATTACCTTTCGAGCTCCTAATTTCTTATATGACCATGGTATAATCTGCGAAGAAATCATTAATCCAATCGCCTCTGGGAATGTAGTAAGACCCGATTCCAGCGCGGAAACTCCTATTACATTTTGATACATAAGCGGAAAAATAAATAACATTCCTAGTAAACCAGCTGATGAAAACAACGAAATAAGACTCATTTTTCTAAAGACCGGTTCTTTTAATAAGTGTAAATCTAACATCGGTTGCTTTACTTTAAGTTCTACAATAATAAACAATGTAAGTAATACAATCCCAGCTATCCCAATACTAATTATTTCTGGAGAAACCCAACCTTTTGACGGGCCTTGACTGAGTGCATAGATGAGCATCGCAAAACCTGGTGCTGAAAGAACAAAACCGAGAGAATCAAAACGACCAGCCGATTTTTCAATATGCTCTGCTAAAAATAGAAGTCCAAATAGCAACGCAATGATACCAAACGGCAGATTAATATAAAATGCCCAGCGCCAAGACATTTGATCTACAAAGAAACCGCCAATAATTGGTCCGATCGCTGGTGCTACAGCAATTGGAAGTACAATAAATCGAGAAATTTTTGGTCTTTCCTCTGGTGAAAATGTTCGGAATAACATCGCCATCCCGACTGGTGTTAAAAGTCCGCCACCAGCACCTTGAATGATACGAAAAATATTTAATGAAGTAATATCATTAGCAATTCCACATAGTGCAGATGCAATTGTAAAAACGAAAAGGGCAGTTAAAAATACTTTTTTCGTACCAAAGCGATCTCCTAACCAACCAGAAATCGGAAGGAAAATAGCTAAGCTAACTAAATACCCAACATTTACAGTCCCCATTGCAGATGGGGGCACTTGCAGTTCTTTGCTTATCGTTTGCAGTGCTACATTCACAATCGTTGCATCCATCGCAGCCATAAACATCGCTGTTATATAAACGATGCTTACAACTACTTTTGGATTTATTTTTACTTTCATTATTGTTTTCCTACTAATATTTTTTCGCTAATTTGATTTTTTTTCGGCTCTAAATCATTCCAGTTAACTTCAACGTATTCTAAGCAAACTTGTCTGCTAGCTTCTTCATGTACGACATTCCATCCAATTGGTACATCGAGAAAGGCAGGCCAGAGAGAATACTGGCCCTCCTCATTCATTAATACTTTATATGTGTAATTATCATTTTCAAATGGATTCGTCATACTTTACTTACCCCTTTCTTATTCTGCAAATATTTCGCTAGCACTTGTCCAATTTCTGTAAGTGGACCTGGCTGACATAAATCTTTATGTCTACAATCAATGTCATGCTGCACGATTTCCCCGTCTAAATAATTTAGCCACGTATTTGGAGAAATAGGATCAAACCAGTCTGGTATAACAGTAGATCTAAAGAATAAAATATCCCCGTTATAAACTTTTGGCACGTATTTCCCTAACAACCCTACTGAATTTACATATGTTTCTTTCAAGTTTAAAATAGTCTCTTCCTCAAGACTTGCTAATGCACTTCCATCTTTGCGAAGTATTGCAACCGCACTTTCCATAGTAAGTGGTTTACCATCCATGTTATCTGGATCATATCCACCTAAAGCAAGTAATGCGATTAACGCTTCTTCTTCAGTAGGTGCTTCCGTATTCGGTAAGAAGTGACCAGGATACGAATCCAGCATAACGAGTAATTCTACTTCTTCCCCTTCATTTTGAAGTTGCGCCGCCATAGCATGAACAACATTTCCTCCAAGCGACCATCCGAGTAAACGATATGGTCCGTGAGGCTGTATTTCACGAACGTGTTTTAAATAATCCGCCGCCATCTCCTCTAAGCTTTTTGGAAGTTCTTCATTTTCAGCGATACCACGTGCTTGTACACCATAGATTGGATAATCTGTTCCTAAAGATTTCATAAGTCCTGCATAGCACCAACTTAATCCACCTGCTGGATGTACACAAAATAGTGGTAATTGATCTCCGCTTGCTCGTAATGGAAGCAACACATCAAGTGCACTTTGACCATTCCCCATTTCAAGTCTTTCAGCAAGCCCTGCAACAGTAGGTGCTGCAAATAAAGTTCCGATATTTAGTTCAACTCCAAGTGCCTCTTTAATGCGACTCATCAGCTGCACTGCAAGAAGTGAATGACCACCAAGATCAAAGAATCCATCATCAATTCCAATTTGAGACACACTTAAAACTTCTGTAAACAAGTCACATAACATTTCTTCTTGCGGTGTTCTCGGTCCGCGGCTAGAAGATGATGCAATAAATTCTGGAGCTGGCAATGCCTTTCTATCTAATTTACCGTTTGGAGTTAAAGGTAACTCATTTACTACTACAAAAGCGTATGGAACCATATAATCTGGCAAACTACCTCCAGCATACTGACGCATTTCATTCGTATCGATCGTTTCATTATTTGATGCGACGATATAAGAAACTAATCGTTTATCCCCTGGTTGATCTTCCCGTACAATAACAGCTACTTGTTCAACTTTAGGATGTTTCATTATTACCGCTTCTATTTCCCCTAATTCAATTCGGAATCCACGAATTTTAATTTGATGATCTGCACGTCCTATATAATCTAACGTCCCATCTTGACGCCAGCGCGCTAGGTCTCCTGTACGATACATTCTTGTACCTGGCTTACCAAATGGATCTGCGATAAAACGTTCAGCAGTTAATCCTGCTCTTCCTAAATATCCACGAGCGAGCCCTGCACCTGCAACATATATTTCTCCAACTACTCCAGGTGGCATCGGTTGTAAATAGTTATCTAATACGTATACTTTAAGATCCGGTATACTGCACCCGATTAAACTATTTGCTCGTAAAGATACAATACTTTCATCTAATTCAATATAACTAACATGTACCGTCGTCTCCGTTATTCCGTACATATTAATAAGCTTCGGTGCGTTATAAGGATGACGACTATACCAATCTTCTAATCGACTTAGTTCAAGTGCTTCTCCGCCAAAAACAACATATCGTAAAGATAATTTTTGACCAACCTCTTCATTTTCACGATCTGCTTGCATCAATTGATAGAACGCTGATGGAGTTTGGTTTAAAACAGTAACCTTTTCCTTAACAAGAAGCTGTAAAAATTCTTTCGGCGAGCGACTTACAGTATGTGGTACTACAACTAAACGCCCTCCATATAATAAAGGTCCCCAAATTTCCCAAACCGAGAAATCAAAAGCGTATGAATGGAACATCGTCCACACATCGTCTGCGTCAAATTGGAACCAATGATCAGTTGCTCCTAAAAGTCTTACTACATTTTGATGAGGTATCATAACCCCTTTCGGTCTACCTGTTGAGCCTGACGTATAAATAACGTAAGCAATACGTGAAGGAGATAACGGCTTCATGCGCTCCATTTCATCTATATTGTCTTCACTATATTTCTCAATTTCTTCTATTACGTTCACATCATCAACTAAAATCTTTAGTGCCTCATCACATTCAATTTCCACATCTGAATTTGTTAAAACACATGATGGTTTCGCATCGTGTAGCATAAACGAGATACGATCTGACGGATAATCCGGATCTAACGGAAGGTATCCCGCACCAGCTTTAAGAACAGCAAGTAAGCTTACAACCATATTTAAAGATCTCGGCATCGCTAAAGCAACAAGTTGATCAGGACCGATTCCTTTCGCTATTAACAAACGAGCTATTTTATTCGCTTTTCTATTTAACTCTTCATAAGTTAGCTTTTCATCTTCAAAGACGACAGCAATAGAATTTTGATTTACATGAGCCTGCTTTTCAAATAATTGTGGCAATGTCATTTCAGGTACAATTTGAAAACCACCATTCCACTTTTCTAAAACTGTATTTCGCTCTGCTAAAGTTAATATTTCTAATCTACCAATTGATTGATCCGGATGTTTCTCTGCATCATCTAATAATAGAATGAATCGTTCTATTAGTTTTTGAACCGTTTCACGTTTATATAAATCGGTACTAAACTCTAACAATCCGTATAAGCCGTTTGGAGTACCATCAACTCTGTTACTCTCGCTAATTTCAAATGTTAAATCAAATTTTGCAGAACCAACACTTTGAATTTCAAGGCTTGCTTCTAAATCCGGTACATTAAACGTTGCTTCTGGCGTATTTTGGAAAGCTAACATAACTTGAAACAGCGGATGACTATTTCGAGTTCGTACTGGGTTTAACACTTCAACAAGTCGTTCAAATGGAACATCTTGATTTTCATAAGCTGCAAGGTTTACCTGTTTCACTCTATTTAATAATTCTTTAAAACTTGGATCTCCTGATGTATTTGTGCGTAACACTAATGTATTTACAAATAAACCAACTATATCCGTGAGTACATCGTCGTTTCTTCCAGCAATCGGACTACCTAATGGTATATCAGTTCCAGCACCTAATCTTGTAAATAAGGCACTTAGTCCTGCTTGCAACACCATAAACAAACTAACTCCATTTTTACGAGCGAGCTCCACTAACCTACTATGCATACCTTCATCTAAATGAAAATGAATTGTTTCCCCGCGATAACTAGTTTCAATTGGGCGCTGATAATCTGTAGGTAACTCCATTTGATCTGGTAAACCTTTTAACTCTTCTTTCCAAAAATCTAATTGTGTTGAAATAATACTGTCTGGTTTTGTTTCATCACCTAATAGCTGTTGTTGCCATAGTGAATAATCTGCGTATTGAACTGGAAGGGTTTCTAGTTGAACACTATCACCTTGACATCGTGCTTTATAAGCCGCTGTAAAGTCTCTCGTTAACGCTTGTAATGACCATCCATCTCCTACAATATGATGCAAAAGAATTAGTAAAACATGTTCGTTTTCACTCACTTTAAAAAGTTGCAAACGAATTGCTGGTTCGATATCAAGATTAAAGCTATATCTTACAGCTTCAGACAGTGTACTTTCTAATTCATCCTTACATGTATTTGTTATAATCATTTTTAAATTCAATTTATCCATTTCTAGAATTCTTTGATATGAACTGCCAAGTGAATTCGGGAAAATCGTTCTAAGTGTTTCATGTTTCTCAACTACATCATAAAAGGCACCTTGCAGTGCTTCCTCATTCAATTTTCCAGACATACGAATGACTAACGGAATATTATAAGTAGGACTTGGACCTTCTAAACAATTTAAGAACCATAACCTGCGCTGTGCAAATGAAAGTGGAACTTCATTTGGCCTACTTACTTTCTTAATAGCTGGTCTTGCGCTTTTTGCACGATCCAACTGGTTCGCTAATTCAGCAACAGTTGGTGATTCAAATAGCTTTCCGATTCCTAATTCTACACTTAACGTTTCACGAATTCTTGCCATTAAACGAGATGCAAGAAGCGAATGGCCGCCCATTTCAAAGAAATTATCATCTATACTAATTCGCGAAACACCAAGTACTTCTGCAAATAAATCACATAGTATTTCTTCTTTCGGATTTCTAGCAACTCTCTCATTGTTCATTCCATTAAAATCAGGAGCAGGTAATTTCTTTCTATCAACCTTACCATTTGGTGTTAATGGTAATTCTTCTAGCACAACAAATGCTGATGGTACCATATAATTCGCTAAACTTTCTGAAACATAAGAGCGAATTTCTGAAAGATGAATCATTTCCTTCTCTTCGGCAACGATATACGCAATGATTCGTTTATCATTTGGACGATCTTCTCGTACCATTACCACTGCTTGTTGTATATTTTCATGTCGTTGTAATACCGTTTCAATTTCAGCTAATTCAATTCGGAAACCGCGAATTTTAATTTGATGATCTGC
Source organism: Bacillus sp. AR13-1 (assembly GCF_008042285.1). NCBI lineage: Bacteria > Bacillati > Bacillota > Bacilli > Caryophanales > Bacillaceae > Bacillus > Bacillus sp. AR13-1. Next base: position 36,522 of record NZ_QNUA01000020.1, on the reverse strand, counting down.
GCGACTAATGTACTCTAACACACCATCCTTACGCCATTTCACAAGATCACCTGTGCGGTACATACGTGCTCCAGCTTTTCCATAAGGGTTTGCAACAAACCGTTCAGCCGTTAACGCTGGTTTTCCTAAATATCCGTTCGCAAGTCCTTCTCCTGCAATATATAATTCACCGATAACTCCAGGTGGAACAGGCTGTAACCCTGCATCCAAAACGTACACTTCTGTATTCCAAATTGGTCTTCCAATAGGAGGTATACCATTTTCACTGTCATCAATATTCATGAAAGTAGACCAAATAGTCGTTTCAGTTGGTCCATATAAGTTAGTTATAGAGCAACCTAATTCTTTTAATTTATTTGCTAAATGTGCCGGAAGAGCTTCACCGCCAACGAGTACGTTTAGCCTTTGTAACCTCTCTGGATATTCAGTTATTAACGCCTGCCAGAGCGTCGGTGTAGCTTGCATAATTGTCGCTCTTTCTTCTTGTAACAATGTCGTTAATGCAGAAGGCTCTTGGATTACCTCTTTTTGTGCAATTGTTAAACTTGCACCACTAATAAGAGGTAAATAAATTTCTAGAGCAGAAATATCAAACGCAAACGTTGTAACTGCTAATAAATGATCGTTTTCATTTAATGAAAACATATCTTTCATAGCTAATAAGAAGTTACTTAAACCTTTCATAGTAACAATTACACCTTTTGGATTTCCGGTTGATCCTGAAGTGTAAATTGTATAAGCTTGGTTTAAAAGTGATTCATCATTTTTAAATGGTAGATTCATATGAGAATATGTTTTTAACGCTATTTTCGTTTCTTCGCTATCTAATATGATTTCTTTAATATCATTTTCTATAACTAAAGTAGATGAAACAGATGAATGTGTTATGATACAAACTGGATTTGCATCATTTACTATATAATGAATTCGCTCGGCTGGGTATTCTGGATCTATCGGTAAATACGCTGCACCAGCCTTTAGAACTGCTAGCATACTAACTACCATTTCTATTGATCTTGGAAATACTAAGGCTACAAACTGATTTACTTCTATTCCTTCTTCTAATAAATAGTGTGCTAGTTCATTCGCTCGTTCATTTAGCTCTTTATACGTAAGTTTTATCCCGTTACAAGTAACTGCTATTTTATTTGGATTTTTTTGTACTTGTTTTTCAAATAATATAGGTAGATTAATTAGCTCTTCAGCTTTCTTCGTTTCATTCCATTCCAATAAAACTTTATGATTTTCTTCAGGAAGAGTAATGTTTATTTTTCCAATCGGCTCGTCTTTATGATAATTATTTATCACTAATTCTAATAGACTCATAAATCTTTCTTTATGCAATGCTAGTTCCGCGCCGTTATATACTTCCGGATTCGCATCAAAATGAATCATTAACTCATTTTCATCGAAACGTTTATATACATTTATCGATAAATCATCAACAGGTCCTGCTGATAAATTATGTGTAATACCACGATTCCCAGCAAAGTTAAGCCCATAATCAAAAGGCATAACATTCACTAACGGCCCAAACAACCTTTGATTTTCACCTAGTAACTTTAAGTCTCTTCTTAATTCCTCATGACGATATTTATGATGACGACGTACGTCTCGAATTTCTTTAGAAACTTGCTGTATTAATTCTGCAAAAGTTATATTTGGAGTTAACTTTAGACGAAGTGGAACTAAATTCATTACCATGCTTGGTGTATGAATAGATACAGAACCAAGACGCCCCATCATCGGTAAACCTAAAACAATATCATTTGCACCTGTTAATTTATGCATGTAAATACTCGTTACGGCTACAACAAATTCGGGCCAACTCGTTAACGAAATATTAATATCTTCTAGTAAAGTTTTTGTACTAGCATTTGATAGATAAGCAGTTTCTCGTAAAAATCCATTTGATGTTCTCGGCGCTCGTTCTGCTAAACTTATAACTTCCGGTTCATCTGCAAACTTTTCTAGCCAAAAAGTACGATCTTCCTGAAATTGTTTAGATTCACGATACTCATTATCTTCTTGTACAATTTTTGCAAGAAAACCAAATGGCTTTTCATTCTTATTTGTTTCTTCTATAAGTGATGTATACTCATTCGCTACCTTTTGGCTAAGAAGTGAAAATCCATAGCCATCCATCACAATGTGATGGATGCGCTGATACCAAAAGAAACGATTATTTTCAACTTGAATAAGTGCTTCAGTAAATAATTTATCTTCTTTTAAATCTATCGGTACAGATAAATCATTTTTCATCCATACTTTAGCAGCTTCTTCAGGATTTTCTTCTTTACGAACGTCAATAAAATGCATATGAAACGTTGACGATTCCTCAATAACTTGCCATGGGCCAATTTCATCCTCTTCGAAACGAACATGAAGTGCTTCTGCTTCTTTTACCACTTTACGTACAGCTAACTCGAAAATTTCATGATTAATATTTCCGTTTATTTCTATATATTCCCCAGTATTATAAATCGGATTAAGCGGATCTAATTGTTGCGCAAACCACATACCAGACTGCGCAGATGATAACGAATGACGAATCTTTTGACTATTAGGCATTCTTTACTACCCCTTTATTATGTAGTCTATTTGTTACAGCACTTGTGCTGCTTGTGAAGATAGTAAACGGTACCAATCATCAACAGTTGGACGTTCTGCTAAATCTGCAAAAGTGATTTCTTTCCCTTCGCGACGCCATTTCTCTACTAAACTCATAATTCTGACCGAATCAAGTCCTCTATTTAATAAGTCTTCATCAACTTCAATACTCTCTACTGGCTCACGGAGTAGTTGTGCAACTAGTTCATGTACTTTCTGTAAAGTGATTCCTTCACTCTCATCGCTTTTTACACTTTGTAAATCTTTTAATAGTAAGTTTGTTGATGTCGTTACCGCACATCTATTTGATGCATACTGCAATGCTTGTTTATGATGCTCTAGTGAAAAATCAGCAACTGCATCTGCTACAAAAAATGGCTCTATACCATCCATAAATGCTTCACAAGCTGTTAAAAGGCAGCCAATATGCGCATAAATACCGCAAATAATAAGTTGATCTCTTCCCTGCTCATTTAAAATTTCTAATAGATTCGTCTTTTTAAATGCACTATATCTCCATTTGGTTAGGAATATATCATCCTCATCTGGAGTAAGCTCATCGACAATTTTCTTTTTATCTGGTCCAGCAGGAATACCGTCACCCCAAAAGTCTTGTAATAACCCTCGTTGTTCTAACGTTTGTCCACCAGGTTGTGCTGTATAAACAACTGGTATACCAAGTTCCTTGCATCTTTCTCTTATCACCTTAATATTTGAAATTAGTTCTACTTTTGGCGATTCTTTATCGCTATATGCATCAAGAAAATATTCTTGCATGTCATGGATTAGAAGAACCGCACGTTTCGGATCTGGCGTCCAATTCACTTTATTTTTTGGTAGTTCTGATTCAATTGGCATTTTATATACTGAAATAGATGGGATAGCCATCTAATCACTTCCTTCCGATTTTTATTATTGTTTTACTGTAATAAGTTTTTCAGCAATGACTTTACGTAATTCTTTTTTGCTTACTTTTCCAACACCTGTTTGTGGGAATGATTCAATAAATTCAATTCGATCTGGAATCTTATAAGCTGCTATACCACGTTCTCTTAAGAACATTTTTAATTCGTTTGCAGTTAGGACTTGTCCACGAGCGATAACAAAAGCGCAAGTGCGTTCTCCTAAATAATCGTCAGGCATAGATACAATTGCTACATCATGTACTGCATCATGTGCTAATAGATGATTTTCAACTTCTTCCGCAGCAACCTTCTCACCACCACGGTTAATTTGATCTTTATCTCTTCCTTCTACAATGATGTAACCTTGTTCATTTACTTTTACAAGATCACCTGTGCGATAAAAACCATCTTCTGTAAATGATCTTACATTATGCTCTTCCGCTTTATAATAGCCACGAATTGTATATGGCCCTCTTGTTAATAAACTACCTACTTCACCAGGCTTAACATCATTATCATGTTCATCAACAACTCGAACTTCATCAAATGTAGACATCGGTCTACCTTGTGTATGAATAATGATTTCTTCTGGATCATCTAGTCTTGTGTAATTTACTAACCCTTCCGCCATACCGAACACTTGCTGTAACGTACATCCGAATGTAGGGCGTATACGCTTCGCAACTTCGGCACTAAATTTCGCACCGCCTACTTGAATAACTTGCAGGCTTGATAAATCGTTATTACGGGAAGATACCGCATCAAGCCAAATCATTGCTAATGGTGGAACGAGCGCTGTAATCGTAACTTTTTCTTTTTCTATAAGAGCAAATGCCTCATCTGGACTACCTCCAGTTGCCAATACTACTTTTCCACCGGCATAGAAAGTTCCAAATGTCCCTGGAGAACTCATCGGGTAATTGTGTGCTACTGGAAGAACTGCCATATAGACACTTTCTGCATTTAAATTACAAATGTCAGCGCTAACACGTAAACTATAAATATAGTCATCATGTGTTCTAGGAATTAATTTAGAAAGTCCTGTCGTCCCTCCTGATAATTGGAGAAACGCAACATCACTTGGCTGAACTTCTGGTAACGGAATCGGATCCATATAAAGATCAGTTATGTTCACGAATTCTTCTTCTTCCCCCACTACGATTACATGTTGTAAAGCGGGAACTTTCTCTTTCACTTCTCTTGCTAGTTTTCGATAATCAAAGCCGAGAGCCTTATCTGAAATAACGTAAGCACTCGCTTCACCAAACTCGCAAAAATAACTAATTTCACTACTGCGATGAGAAGGTAGTGCAAAAACAGGGAGTGCTCCAATGCGAAATAGCGCAAAGCATATTTCGAAAAACTCTATAATATTAGGTAACTGGATTACAACTCGGTCTTCTTTCTTTATTCCTAAATTCAGTAAACCTGAAGCTAAGCGATCTACCTTTTTATCAAGTTCACTATACGTTATATGCGTATTACTACTTACAACCGCAATTTGATCCCCATATTTTTCAGCACGTTCTTTTAACATCGAACCAAATGTTTCTCCAAGCCAACACCCTTCTTCTCGATAGCGATTGGCAAATTCTTTTGGCCATTCCGTATAACCTATTAACATTCTTTCTTCCCCCTATTTTTCATTCAGCGCATTATCTCTTAACCCTAAAGCCTTCAACATTGTTTGGAACTTAGCTGATGTTTCTGCTAACTCATCTTCTGGCTTTGATTCAGCAACAACTCCAGCACCTGCATATAAGCGAAGTGTATTCTCTTGCACTTCAGCACAACGAATTGTAACAATCCATTCGCCATCTCCATTTAAATCGCTCCACCCTAACATTCCTGTAAAGAATTCACGGTCAAATGGCTCAATTTTTTGAATAGCCTCTCTCGCTTCTTCCATTGGAGTTCCACAAACTGCTGGCGTAGGATGAAGAGCAATTGCTAATTCTAAAGAAGACGTATTTGGGTCCTTTAGTTCACCTTTCACTTCCGTAGACAAATGCCACATTGCTTCACTATGAATAACTGAGGGTTTTTCTGGAACATGTAATATATGACAGTAAGGGCGAAGCGCAGCGGCAACCGCTTCAACTACTACCGCATGTTCATGTAAATCTTTTGGAGAAGAAAGTAATTCTTCTGCCCTTCTTTTATCTTCTACTGGATCCTCACTTCGTGGTCTTGAGCCAGCCAACGGATTAGAAATTACTTGCATACCATGACGTGAAACAAGTAATTCAGGACTTGCTCCAATTAACGTCTTACTGTACTCGTTTTCATCTTTCGGCAAATTAACAGCAAATGTGTAGCCGTGCTTATTATGTTCCGCTAATTCACGAAGTAGTTTTTGTTGATCAATTTTCTCGGAAGACTTAACATCCAACGATCTAGATAGAACGATTTTTCTTAAATCTCCGTCCTGAATTTTTGCTATTCCTTGCTTCACACCATCCATATAAACTTCAGGAGCTGGAACCGGTGTCATTTCAAATGTCAGTTTCTCATTTCGTTTTATCTCATTTGTTGTCTCTAACTGTAAACGCTCAGTAATTCTACTATGTTCTGGTACGATAAGTTGAACTTCTTTTCTACGATCAAAAGGCAAAGCACCAACAACGATAGGATTCGGATTTCCGGCTTGTTTTGCATTACTTAATACCGCTTGTACAAGTTCTGGAAAACTTTCAATTTCATGATGTTTTACTGTAGTAAACTCTCCTTCTGTCAATATCGTTCGAGTTGGTGAAGCGAAAAAGAACGAAGATTCAGTTTTATAATCTTCTAATAATTTTTCTGACAGTTCCTTTACGGCTATAAGTTCATTCATAGTATTAAAACCTCCTGAATTTTTTATTAAACTCCTAATGTAGCTCCGCCATCGACACATAAATTGTGCATTGTAATATGACTCGCTTTATCAGAAGCTAAAAACAATACTGCTTCAGCAATTTCTGAAGGTTGTGCAATTTTTTGTAACGGAATACCGAGTCTATATGTATTTTGAGAACCAGCAATTATATTTTCAGCTCCATTCTCATCAGCCCATAGTAATCTTTGCATTTCAGTTTCAGTAGAACCAGGAGAAACTAAGTTGCAGCGAATATTGTATGCTGCAAGCTCTAATCCTAAACACTTCATAAACATTGTCGTTGCAGCTTTTGATGCAGCGTACGCAGCCATTTCCATTCTCGGAGTATTTGCCGCATTTGAACCAACTGTAACAATTGCCCCTGACCTTCTTTGCATCATATGTTTACTTACTGCTCGAGACATATAGAAAACTCCTGTAGAATTTACAGAGAAGGTTTTATTCCAATCTTCATCACTTAAAGAGTGAATCGGTCCCATACGTAATACCCCTGCAACATTTATTAATATATCTATTGTTGCTATATCATTTTCAATACCGTTTACCATATCTTCAACAGCAGTACTATCACTCACATCTAAATGAAATGTTTTCATACGTGTTTCATTTAATTCATTTTCATTTAAGAGTACGTTTAACCCCTCTTCATTTTGATCAACCGCAATAACTGTAGCTCCTCTTTCTAAAAACATTTTGGCAACAACACTGCCTATACCTTGAGCTGCACCTGTTACTAAAACCGTTTTTCCATCAAATTCCCCTAAGTTCATTTCCTCTATCCTTTCATTTGAAAATTAATCTAATTAAACAAATAGCGATAATGATAACGATTATCACTATCAATGTAAAAAATAATACACTTACTAAACTAATTGGTCAAGTGTACTTTTCATCAAAATATTATTCATTGATAATGTTTTTCATTTAATATTCTTACACCGAAATGATAATCTTTCTCAATAAACTTGTCAACCTATTTTTATTTTTCAGATAAAATATTTTAGTACTTCTCAATACAATTACATCTAAAAGCATTAATAAGTACTTACATTAAAAAATTTAATTCGTACTCCTCTTTTTAAAATTGAAGAAGATAAACTGTAGATACCTTCATTTACAAAGCCTTACCAAAAACTCAAGTATATACTTTCTCAACATTTTTCTGAAAATATCGAGAAAGTATATCTTGCAATTACCGATGCATGTCGTGTTTATAATTTAAGATTTAATAAGTATTTCGAATATAATATATCAATTTATGATATTCCAATATAATCCAAACGGATACTTTACTCATTTTTTGCCTCTAGAAAATTTCACATGTTGTAATTCATAAAAAAGCACCCTATTAAATAGGGTGCTTTTTAGTAAACATAGTGTTAAAGAAGATTTATATACTTACGCTACACTGCGATACTCTTCTTCTTTTTCTTTTTTCTGCTTAGGCACTTGGATTAAAAGTGCGATAATAAATGATACGACACATAATACGCCGATCACCATGAAAGTTGGTTTGAATCCACCTAGAACTGCACCGATAAAGGAACCAGCGAGCGCTCCAAATCCAAATCCTTGATACACAATTCCGTAGTTCTTACTATGGTTTTTCATACCGTAGAAATCACCAACGATAGCTGGGAAAATAGTGATATTTCCACCAAAGCAAAACGCTACACTTGCTACACATACGAAGTAGATACCATAATTTAAATCTACGAAACTTAAAACCAAGACTGAAGCTGCCATAACAACAAATGTACCAGTAACGATTTTTAAACGGCCGATTTTATCTGATAACGGTCCTAAAATAATACGACCTAATGTATTGAAGATTGCAACCATAGCCACCGCATTAGCTGCTGTCGCTGCGCTAAGCCCTACAAGTTGAACACCAATGTCTTTTACCATACCAATTAAGTATAAGCCACTCATACATGATGTAAATAACATAATAAATAATAAGTATACTTGTTTTGTGCCTAACATTTCTTTCGTTGTATATTCCTGAGTTTTTGTTTCATGAACTGCTCCTTGATCTGCAGCTTGATGGATTAAACAAGCGCCAAGGACAATCATAGCTGTAACAATTAAACCCCAGTATATAAACGCTTGTGATACACCAACTGATTCAATTAACTGTGCGTTAATATATTTAAAAATTAAACTACCCGAACCATATGCAGAGACAGAAATACCAGCAATTAAACCTTTACGCTTTGGAAACCACTTTATTAAATTGGATAATGAAGTGATATATGCTGTTCCATCTGCATAACCTACAACAACCCCTGCTAGTACATAAAGCAATATTAATGAGGAAGCTTGTGAACTAAGTATTAATCCACTTCCTAATGCTAGTCCAGCTATCATAATAAGTTTACGAAGTCCCCATTTTTCTTGCAATTTACTCGCAAACAAAGTTGAAAACGCTAAAGACAGGCTAGTAATTGAGAAAGTTATAGCAACAGCGTTAAGACTCCAACCGTATTTACTCACTAAGGGCTGATTGAATAAACTCCATGTATATATCGTACCAAGCCCCATTTGTACTATGACTGTTCCAAGGACAACAAGCCATGGATTAACCGATGATTTTTTCATACCATCTCTCCTCCTCTTTCTATTTCAATGCTATTCGCTAAATATGCTTTTTTTATTTTTATTTTCGCCACCTCATTCGACTTAACAACTTCATTGTATAGGATGTTTTCGCTTATGTAAGCACTTACAAGATGGAGCGTCAAAAATATGGAATCAGTTACAGAAAACGAAGGGTGAAATACAAAAAACTACTTGTTAAATACGTAGTAGTTTTTATAATGTTTTACATCAATACGACTTACGGAGCTTTCACATCCTCTTTTACCAAAAAAATTATCGAATTATCCATGGCTGGACTTCAATATTTTGCTTATCCTATTCTTATTTAACTCTTCAACGTTTATAACATGTTGCGTCTGTATTTCTTGATACAAATCATTTAATAGTCTTGTAATCAAAAATTCCATCTTTTATACATTTTAACTTCCATATATCTTGTTTTTTAACGAAACATACAGAATTACAACGTTTTTTTACAATTTTATACATAAAAATAGAAAATATATAATTCATTTACATAATGTTGCACTTTAATTTTTACTAAACAACAAATATTTTATTGATAAATAAAACTAAACATTCACTAATATATCTATACGTGGTTTAATATATATAATAAACAAACATTTCTGACTTTTATAAGGAGGTACTATGAAAGCAAACGTAGGCGATACTATACTATTTCAACGAAATAACTTAAAGATCACAGCATCTGTACTAAAACTATACACTGAATCGGTCTTAGTTGAAGTCACAGATGTAAGCGGTGGTACTTTTGAATTTGACCGAACAATTGTAAATCATAAAAACTATAAAATTTTAAATGCAAATAAATAAAACAATACAATACAAAATAGCCCCTGCTTAACAGCGGAGGCTATTTTGTATAATAACAATTCATTAATTTACATATCCTAAAACACTAACAATCTCGCTTGCTTTTAAATTATTAATATAATAATAAATTTCTAACCCTCTTCTCTCAGCTCTTAGCACTTTACCTTTCATTTTTGATAAATGCTGCGAAACAGTCGATTGAGGAATATTCAATATTTCTGTTAATTGTGTTACATTACAAGTTTTGCGTGCACTTAATTCATTTACAATTTGTAATCGTATTGGATGCGCCATTATTTTTAAAATATCCACATCTTCTTCAGTTACTAAACTTTTTTTTATCTCGCTCGTATATGTTGTCATAAGACATTCCCCTTTTATTTGAATTCCTTTTTATTAAAATCTGCTTCTAAATAAAATATTATCTCTAAATATACAATTAAGACCCTTATATAGAAATAATAGGATTTTGATTATTTAAAAACAGCAATACTATACAATTTCATCTATTTGGTACATATACATAATACAATTTCAATTTGTGCTCTATGTGAAGTTAGCATAAATTTATAATGAAGATTTTTCAAACAATTCACATCTAACTATATACTTCCTCATAATACTATCCAGTGATTTTAACATATTTTAGGCATTTGTATATACTATTGCAAAACACATTCTTATTGAGGGGGACTTTATATGCCAACACCGTTACAAGAACAAGTTGAAGAAGCTCGTGAAACGTATGTCAGTCGTATTATTTTAGTTGGTGGTTCAGCTTTATTTTTAACAGGTGGTGTTATATCTGCAATTTCAGCCTTTAAAAGTTATAACCGTTTGGCAAATACGCCACCTTCTTCAAATGATTCATAATTGCATCATTCATTCCTTTAAATAATAAAGATGCCGCCTCTACTATAGAGACGGCTTTATATAAAAACATTATTAAATTCATTTGAACTTAATTGAAAAAACGTTATAACAATTTGGTACAATGTTCAAAGTAAGGATAGATACTTTCAATTTGACAAGCTTATTTCACCACAAACCTCGTCTGACTACACCCATCCTTCTGCTTCGTTACCTCTAATACAGCTGGCATTGCGTTTTTCAGTTCTTGAACGTGTGAAATTACACCGATAAAGCGACCTGATTTTTGCAAGTCGATTAGGGCGTCAACTGCTTTCGTTAATGACTCTTCATCTAATGAGCCGAATCCTTCATCGATAAACATCGTTTCGATGGAAATACCACCCTCATACGCTTGAATTACATCTGCCATTCCAAGTGCTAAGCAAAGTGATGCGTTAAATTTCTCACCGCCAGATAATGTTTTTACATCTCGGGTTTGACCTGTATATGCATCATATACATCTAATCCTAATCCACTTTGTCGATTCCTCTTTTCAACTCGTTCGCTTCGTTTTAAATAAAATTGTCCATTTGATAATTTACGTAGTCGTTCGTTCGCAATTTGAACAATTTGTTCTAAATACTCAATTAAGATGTAACGTTCAAAGGATATACGACTATCATTATCCCCTTTCATTACTTCATATAAATCAACAAGTTCTTGGAATGCTTTTTCTTCCTCATGAATTTGTTCATCAATTCGTTTAATATTTTCATGTAAATCCGTAATATATGATACGGCGTTTTGAGCACGTTGTCGTTTTTCTTTAATAATATCAAGGCTAATTTCCAATTCTCTCACTTGCTCATCTAATGAAGAAATGTCCATATACTCTTTATCTTTTAAGTCTGCTTTTAATTCGTCAATTTGTTTTGTAAGTACTTCTAGAGATGAGTAATAACTTTGGATTTCTTGTTGTAACTTATCCATCTCAGCATCATTTAATTTGGATTCTTTATATGTTAATTGATCTGTAAATCCACTTTGTTCTAGCTCTTTCATAAAGCGTGTAAACGTCTCTTCTTTCTTCTCTTTTGCACTATTAAATTGATTAGAAGCATTATCATGTTCTGCTTGAATACGTATATTTTCATTTTGCCAATGTTGATACGCCTCTTGTACTTTCTCCCATTCATCTTCCATTAACCTAAGTTCTTGCAGAGCTTGGTCAAACTGTACTTTCCAAGCTTGTACCGTTTGCAAGCTTTCCGGAATATTTTGCTTATCATGTTCATATGACGTACGAAGCTGCATACACTCCATTTCAGTACGGTGCTGCACAGTTTCTACTTCACGCTTTTGTTTCTGGAGTTCTTCTACTTTTTCTTCTACGCTTTTTATATTCACAGCAATTTGCTTACGCGTTTCTTCACTTGCTTTTAACGCATTAACTTCTGCTGCTAATTGCTTTCCTTTTTGAACGAGCGCACTATATGTTTCTACTAATTCTTCTGAGCGATAGCCTCGCTTTAGCACTTCTTCTATCACTTGTTCATATTGAACTCGATAGAAATTCCACTTTTCTTCTAATTGAACATGTAATTTTTCCGCAATATTTTTCTTTTCTCTTAGCTCATTTAACTCTTTTTCATCAATTGCATTACTTTGCTCTGTAGCTTTTTTCGGGTGGTCCATACTACCACATACTGGACAAGATTCACCATCATGTAAATGAAGAGCTAATATACCAGCTTGTTCACTTAACCAGCGGCGTTCAATATTTTCATATGTACTAACTGCCTGTTGCATCTTATGAAACGCACTTTCTTTTTCTAGCTCGTATTTTTGTTTTTCTTGCCATACATCATATGCCTGCTTTAATACTTTTGCATCTTCTCGCATATTCGTTAGTGCTTCTACTTTAGCTACATATTGTTCAAGCGCTGCTTCTAATTGCTGTAATTCGCCAGACATTCTTTGTTTTTCATTTTTATGCGCTTCTAGTTGTTCATCTAACTTTTGCATACCTTCTTTTAATTTTCCTATTTGAATTTCAGCATTTTGCAAATTTAACTTTTTCTCAGCTAATGATGCAATAATTGGCTGTAACTCTTCTAGTCTTTGAACTTGTTTTTTAGCATTTTCTCGCTCGGATGCCTTATTCTTTAATGCTTCATATTTCTCCTGAGCAAGTGCAAAACTGTTCATTATATGCTCTTTTTTTGCGATTATCTGTTTTAACAAACTTTCAGACTGCTGTTCATATTGCATCGCTTCCTCATACCATTGCTCAAATGGTAATAATCGCTTCGCCTGTTCCGCATGTTTAAAAGATTTTTCTTTCATTTCGATTACGGCACGGTTTTCTTGTAAAATACTGTACTTCTCATTCTTTTGTTCTAAATCTTTGAATTTCTCATTTACAGCTTTTGCTGCATGAAAACGTGCCTCTGCTTCTTTTAATTGTTTCGTTTTGTCATTTTGTTCTAAGTGTAATTGCTCAACCTCTGCATTGTACCAAACTGTTTCTTGTTCTAATGCCTCTACTACTTGATGTGTATTTACATGCTCTTGTTCCACTAATGTCTCTAATAATGCCCCATCACGTATTGGTAATTTAAATACATTACGGAAATATAGCTCACGTTCTTTTTGTTTTTCTTGTAAGACGTCTTTCCATTGTTTGCGCTTTTGATCTAATATCTCACGCATTAATTTATAACGATCTGTTTTAAAAATGCGGCGTAGTATTTCTTCTTTATTTTCCGTTTCAGATGTTAATAATTTTCGGAACTCTCCTTGCGGTAACATGACAATTTGGCTAAATTGATGTTTACTTAATCCAATTAAATCTTCAACTTTTTTATTTACATCCGTTACATGAAAACGATCGACACATGGAACTTTTTCCTCATCAATTACTTCATATAATTCGACTGCATGTCCTGTAATTGTTTTATTTCCTTGTTTTTTATGGCCCAGTTGTCGTTTAATTTCATAACTTTTTCCTTTTAATTGAAAAGTTAATTCCACACTTGTATAAACATCATCATCAGCAAATTGGCTACGAAGCATGTTTGTATCACTGCGCTCTTCTCCACTAGCCTCTCCATATAATACATAACAAATCGCATCAAAAATCGTTGTCTTTCCAGCTCCTGTATTTCCAGAAATAGCGAAAATACGATGCTCACCAAGATCTTTAAAATCGATTACTTCTTTCTGTTTATATGGACCAAACGCGGTCATTATAAGCTGAATCGGTCTCATCCTCGCTCACCTTCCCGTTCTTGCACTGTTTGCAAAACATCTAAAAATAGACGTTCTTTCTCTTCTGATAAATCTAGCCCTTTCATTTCTTTATAAAATGCTTTTAAAAGAGATAAATCATCCGTTTTATGTCTTGAAACAGTTACTTCATTTTCATCTGTGAACTCTCGTCTTTGAATAGATCTTTCAACATGCATTGCATTTGGGTATACAGAACGTATTTTTTCCATTGGCTGCAAGACAGGATTTTCATCTAATAATTTCACAAATACATAATCTTCACTCACTGGATGAAGCAATAAATCGTCTATTTTCGCTTCTACTGTACGCATTTTACGACGTGGTGTAAGTAAACGTTTTTCAATTGTTGTTTCACCTTTTTCATCCAGTTCCACAATATAATATCCTTTTTTATGCTTTTCTTCAGAAATAGAATATGCAAGTGGTGAACCTGAATAACGAATTGTCTCATTACGTACAAAATGCGCTTGATGTAAATGGCCAAGCGCCGTGTAATGAAACTTATCAAAATAATGGCTATTTACATATTCAGCACCACCAATTGAAAGTGGTCGTTCCGCATCACTCGTATTTTCCTCTGCCTCTCCTGAAGAAGTTACAAATGCATGTCCTACAAATATGTGTCTCGCTTCTTTATCCATCGTTTCAGAGAGTTCGTTCATAAAAATACGCATCGCATCATCATGAGAACGAACATCTTCATTTTTCAATATATGTCTAACAATACTTGGATCTGCATACGGAACGAGATAGAAATGAACCTCTCCGTATTCATCATTTAAAACAACAGGATTGTATGGAAACTGGAATTGTCCAACAATATGTAATCCTTGTTTTTTCATTAAATTACTACCAAAATGTATGCGGTCCGGACTATCGTGGTTTCCTGCAACTGCAATTATTGGTGTTTGTAAATCAATAACTATCTTTTGTAATACATCATTTAATAAGTCTACTGCTTCTGTAGGTGGAATTGCTCGGTCATATAAATCTCCTGCAATAATTACAGCATCCGGTTTTTCCTCTTCAACAGCTTGTACAAACTGATCTAACACAATTTTTTGATCTTCAGTCATATATACACCATGAACAAGCTTACCTAAATGCCAATCCGCTGTATGAAAAAACTTCATATTACCCTTCTCCTTTTAGTTTACTGATTGTAGTGAAACAAGCTGATAGTTTAGTGTAGTTTTTCCGTTCTCCCATTCTAACTTTTGGACAATTGCACTACCGATTCTTTCTTCGTTTGATTTATATAAAGGCAATATTTCTTGAATAGTAAATAGATGATAACCATCTAAAATTAATTGAAATAAATTATCTTCTATATGTAATCTTACTTCTTTTTCATTTGAAATAATTTTTGTATGCATCTCAAATTTCATGCTAGATACAACCCCTTTTTTCTAATCTCTACATTTTAATAGTATAGTGGTCATGCAAGATTGACAAGTAAATACACCGCGATGTACATACTTTTTTAATTATAAATATTTTATGTTTTTTTATATGAAATACGGTATGTGAAATTATTAATCTACAAAAATAAAAATGCCCTTTCAGGCATCCTTATTTTTGTAAGTACTCTTTCATAACGTAGTACAATACAGTTATTAAGACAATCGCTACAAAAAACGCAAATACGGCCACAACATACCCATCTTTATTTAATAAAAAGCATATGGAAATAGATATTATAAAAATCGGAAACACGAGACGTACCTTAGCCTTCACTTCTTCTGTCGTATCTGTATGATGAAAATACTGTGTAATTCCTACCATAAGAGATGACAAAATAATAACCGACAATAGTAAAGGTCCTGGCATTCCGATCTCTCCTTTCTCTATTTCTAATTATATACAAACCCCGCGCTCTTTAAAAGTTAGATAATTCAGCCTTTTAACTTTTTCTACATCAACTCTTTAATTTACGCCACGTATACTAACTCAATATAAGTTATACATATAATAGCGCCTTCAACACGACATTTTCAAATAATAGCACTTACAGTAATGTTGTAATATTCCTCTTCATTCTCTGAAATCCTGCAAATATAACTCGTCAAAATATGCGATAAATACTAACACTAAGCACCTAATTTGGACAAAAATTATAGAGGACATTTCAGCATGTATCAAGAAATAAGAATAGAAAGATAAGTAAGGGAGGATTTATAATGACTGAACACGTTTTATTTTCTGTTAGCGAAAACGGCGTTGCATCTATTACTTTAAACCGTCCAAAAGCACTTAATTCTTTATCCTATGACATGTTACAACCAATTGGGCAAAAACTTAAAGAATGGGAGCAAGATGAGCGTATTGAACTCATCGTTTTAAAAGGAGCTGGGACGAAAGGTTTTTGTGCAGGTGGTGATATTAAAACGCTATACGAAGCACGTTCTAACGAAGTTGCATTACAACATGCAGAGCAGTT
This sequence comes from Bacillus sp. AR13-1, assembly GCF_008042285.1. Lineage (NCBI taxonomy): Bacteria > Bacillati > Bacillota > Bacilli > Caryophanales > Bacillaceae > Bacillus > Bacillus sp. AR13-1. The sequence continues at coordinate 20,107 of NZ_QNUA01000020.1, read as the reverse complement.
TTTTGAAGAAGAATATGAAATTGATACATTTATTTATCAATACAAAAAACCAATTATCGCTTGTTTAGATGGAATTGTAATGGGCGGTGGTGTCGGTCTGACAAATGGAGCGACGTATCGAATTGTAACAGAGCGTACGAAGTGGGCAATGCCTGAAATGAACATCGGTTTCTTCCCTGATGTCGGTGCTGCTTATTTCTTAAATAAAGCGCCTGGATATACTGGTCGATATGTTGCTTTAACAGCATCTATTTTAAAAGCTCCTGATGTATTATATATTAACGCTGCTGATTACTTTATGACATCAGATTCATTACCAAATTTCCTTACCGCACTTGAAAATGTAAATTGGAAAAAAGAAGATGTACATACTCATTTAAAAGAAGTTATTCGTACATTTGCAACTGCTCCAAACTTAGATGGCAATCTTTCTTCTTCAGTAGAAGAAATTAATTCGCATTTTGCATTCGATACAATTGAGGGAATCATTCAATCGTTAGAGAAAGATCAAAGTCCATTTGCCCAAACAACGAAAGAAAAGCTATTATCCAAATCCCCTGTTTCATTAAAGGTAACATTAAAACAGTTTATTGATGGCCAAGAAAAGTCAGTTGAAGAATGTTTCGCGACAGATCTTATACTCGCTAAAAACTTCATGCGACATGAAGATTTCTTTGAAGGAGTACGCTCCGTTGTAGTTGATAAAGACCAAAATCCAAATTATAAATATAAACAATTAAGTGATGTTTCAGAAGAAGATGTAAATCGATTCTTTAACTTACTTAACGCTTAAACAAAGAGGCCATATATTGTAGCACACTCTCAGCTACTCTATATGGCCTCTTCTTTTTAGTTAAATATAATTTAATTTTATTTAACTACAATGTATGTTAAACTAACGTTAATCGAATTTTCTAAAAACAACAAAGGAAGGCGGATAACATTATGGAAAATTTTTTTCTGTTTATTATTATGTCTATATGTCTTATTATTCTACCCGGTCCTGATACAGCAATGGCTACGAAAAACACATTGATTGCCGGCAAAATCGGCGGCGTAAAAACTGTTTTTGGTACTTGTGTTGCGCTTTTAATTCACACTTTAGCTGCTGTAATTGGTCTTTCAGCACTTATTGTAAAGTCTGCTCTTTTATTTTCTATTTTTAAATATGTTGGTGCTGTATATTTAGTCTATATTGGTATTAAAGCCCTTTTAGCAGTAAGAAACACAGAAGACTTAAATACAAATGACGTTCCAATAAATAATGACAATAAACATACTTCTTGCTTTCGCCAAGGGTTTCTTACAAATTTACTAAACCCTAAGATTGCAGTCTTCTTTTTAACTTTTTTACCACAGTTTTTAAATCCAAATCATAATACATTTATACAACTTCTCATTATGGGACTTACTTATCTCATTTTAACCGTCATTTGGTTTGCTTTTTATATATTTTTAATTGATAAAATTAGTGCTTTTATGAAAAAACCGAAGACACAGCGTTATATTCAAGGGATTACAGGAATCGTCTTAATTGGGTTTGGTATTAAATTAGCCTTTGAAAGAAATAGTTAACACAATGCACCCCACAATCATTATCATTTCACTTTATTAAAACCAGCGCTCAGTTACAACTTTTTTACGTGTATAAAATTGAACGCCATCCGTACCATTTGTACCAAGATCTCCAAAGAATGAAGCTTTGTTTCCTGCAAATGCGAAGAATGCCATTGGTGCTGGAACATTAACGTTTACACCAATCATACCAGCATCAATATTGTCTCGGAATGTTTGTGCATGTTTTCCATTTGATGTATAAATAACAGCACCATTCGCAAATTTCGATTGATTTGTCAGCTTAATACCTTCTTCTAAATCTTTTACTCTTACAATACTTAATACTGGAGCGAAAATTTCATCTTGCCAAATTTTCATTTCTTGATTTACACCATCAAAGATTGTTGCACCAACAAAGTAACCTTCTCCAACTTCTTCATTGATTTTACGGCCATCTACTAGTAAAGTTGCTCCATCTACTACACCACTATTAATATAGCCTAAAACACGTTCTTTATGAGATTCACGGATTAATGGTCCAACATAATTATCTTCGTTGAAACCGTCACCTACTTTTAACTTCTTCGTTTCCGCTACTAATACATCAATGAATTCATCAGCAATTTCATCAACTACTGCTACTACTGAACATGCCATGCAGCGCTCTCCACTACTTGCAAACGCAGACCCAATTACACCTTGTACTGTTTTCTCAAGGTTGCAATCTGGCATAACAACTGCATGGTTTTTCGCACCTGCTAACGCTTGTACACGTTTACCATTTTTTGTACCAGTTTCATATACGTAGCGTGCCACTGGCTCAGAGCCAACAAACGAAACTGCTTGAATATCTTTATTTTCTAAAATACTATTTACAACATCTTTTCCGCCTTGTACTAAATTTAATACCCCTTTTGGAAAACCAGCTTCATAGAATAACTCTACAAGTCGCTCAGCTAAAAGTGGCGTTCTTTCAGATGTTTTTAATACGAATGTATTACCGCAAGCAATTGCAAGTGGGAACATCCATAATGGAATCATCATCGGGAAGTTAAACGGTGTAATACCAGCAACAACTCCGATTGGGTAGCGCCAAATCGATCCATCAATTCCACTAGCAATATTCGGAAGAGCTTGTCCCATCATTAAATTTGGTGCTGATGTTGCAAGTTCTACCGCTTCAATACCACGCTGTACTTCACCAGTTGCATCCGTTAGCGTTTTACCGTTTTCTAGCGTAATGATTTTTGCAAGCTCATCTTTATTTTCTTGTAACAGTTGTAGATATTTGTATAGTTGTCTTGAACGATTTGGAACTGGCACTTTAGACCATGTTTTGTATGCCGCTTTTGCCGCTTCAACAGCTTTTTCAACATCTTCTTTTGGAGAAAGTGGAACGTAAGCGATGATTTTTCCAGTTGCCGGATTCGGAACCGCTTCTACTTCCGTACCAGTAGATTCTACCCATTCGCCATTAATATGATTTTTCACTCGTTTAATTTCAGTTGTAATCATTATATTCTCTCCTTTTTTATCATGGTTTTTATAAGTGCACTATTTTTGATTAGAAATTAATTGTTCGCTAACTTTCTTATATAAAGCAGCCATATCGTTTTCACCATATCCTGCCTCACTCGCTTCTTCATATACATTTAATAGCATCTCACTTACCGGTAAGTGAAGTTCACTTTCTTTAGCTAACTCTATCGCAAATCCTAAATCTTTCTTTAATAAATTTACAGTAAAGCCTGGCTCATAATTTTCTGATGCAATGAAACTTTTATAATTACGCTCATAAATTCTACTTTGACCGTAACTTACATTTAAAATATCAAACATTTTATCTAAATCCATATTGTTCTTTTTCGCTAATGTTAAAGCTTCACTCACACCAGCTGTATAAAAACCAATTAATAGATTATTAATTAATTTAACAGTTGTACCACTATCAATCTGCTCACTAACATGGAAAACATTCGCTCCAAGCACTTCCATGACAGATTCAGTTTTCTCATATACTTCTTTCGATCCACCAACCATAAACGTTAATGTACGGTTTTCTGCACCAATTACCCCACCGCTAACAGGTGCTGCTAAAAAGTCTACTTTCTTTTCCTTCGCCGATTCCTCTAATTGTTTGTTTAATTGTGGAGATACTGTACTTGTATCAATTAAAGCTACATTCGAGTGGCTATTTTCAAATAATCCTTCTTCCCCAAAATATACCGCTTCCACAGCACGAGGTGAAGGCAAACTTGTAAAAATCACATCGCATGTCTCTGCTAGTTTTGAGATTGATAGGCCGATAATTCCTCCTTCTTTTTCAAAGGAAGCTTCCGCCTCTTTATTCAAGTCCACTCCATATACTGTGTAGCTAGATTTAACTAAATTTTTAGACATTGGAAGACCCATGTTACCTAAACCGATAAAACCAATCTTTTTCATATCGCTTTCCTCCTATTTACACAATATATTTCCCGCGATTTATAATAACTTTCGCAATATCTCTCTTTTTCGTAAATAAGTTTGAGTATAAAGGCACTAATAATTGACGGATTTCAGCTAATATTTCTTGTCTATTTTGTTCTTCTGTGACAGCTGCTGAAAGAATGGAAATCGCAGCTTCTTCTACTTTACGATATCCTTCTTCACAAATAACACCTGTTATCATTTGCTTCGTACGCTCTTTTTCCTCACCATTTTTACTAACTGCTTTCCTCGTACGTAAAAATGCTGATTCCATGACGTACACGTCCGTCAACATATTTGATAATACGCGTGAATATTCTTGCTCTTGCTCAATTTTTATTCCTGGAGTTTTAGAGAGCGTTTTCAAAGATTGTTTCAACAATTTTTTCGCTAATAAAATGTAACGATGGTTTCTTTCTACATTTGCTACATCAATTTCTACTTCAGCATCTTCTATTTGCTCGATTTGCTTCATTAACATTTTTGCAACTGTTAATCTATTAATTTCATTCGTTCCTTCAAAAATACGACTAATTCTAGCATCACGATATAATCGTTCTACTTCGTATTCTTGCATATAACCGTAACCACCATGAATTTGTACAGCTTCATCTACGATATAAGCAAGTGTTTCAGAAGCGTTTACTTTATTCAGTGCACATTCAATTGCAAATTGGGACATTTTTTTCATAAGATCTTCATCACTCTCATGAATTGCTTCATCAATTACACCCGCTGTACGGTAAGCTGCACTTTCTGCTCCATATGTAGAAATAATCATATTGGCAATTTTCTCTTGAATCATCGTAAAATCTACTAATTCCGTTTGGAACTGTTTTCGCTCTTTTCCATATTGAACTGACAAACCGATTGCTTGTTTTGCTGTTCCAATATTTCCAAAAGCAAGTTTTAGTCTAGCGAAGTTAAGAATATTAAGAGCTACGTGATGCCCTTTCCCAACTTCCCCTAAAATATTTTCAGCGGGGATGACAACATCTTCTAAAATAAGCGTCGCTGTTGAAGATCCTTTAATCCCCATCTTCTTTTCTTCTAATCCTATTGATACACCTTCACATGTTCTTTCGACAATAAACGCTGTCATTCCTTTATTTGTCTTCGCAAAAACAACGTATACATCTGCCATATGAGCATTTGTAATCCACTGCTTCTCACCATTCAACTTCCAAGCAGTACCATCTTCATTCAATACTGCACTCGTTTTTGCACTTAATGCATCAGAACCAGCATTTGGCTCAGTTAAAGCATAAGCCCCAATCCATTCTCCCGATGCGATTTTCGGTAAATATTTTTCTTTCTGTTCTTTCGTTCCATAATATATGTAAGGCAATGTACCTACACCGGCGTGTATATTAAAAGAAACGCTAAATGCACCAGCGTAACCCATTTTCTCTGCTACAAGACCTGAGACAGCCTTTCCTAACTCGAATCCGCCATAATCTTCTGGTACCTCAATGCCTAATAATCCAAGTTCCCCAGCTTTCTCAAATAATTGGCGAGAAACTTTATAGTTATGTTGTTCAATATTCTCAATTTGCGGGACAATTTCTTGTTTAACGAATTGTTCTGTCGTTTTTGCAATTAAATCTTCATCCCCTGAAAAATCTTCTGGTGTAAAGAAAGTATTATTCACATCTTTATTGAGTGAAAAAAATTCATCCCATGGTAACTTCGTTTTCTCCATCTGAATCCCCCTATCATTTCGGCCTTCGTTGATCTTTGCATATGCTCGTCTACGATGAGTGGAATATCTTATTATTGAAAACAGAAGGCGATGATTTTTCACATCAAGCAGTTCGTTTTGCCAAAGATGTATTTTCATCGCCTAAATCCTTCTACCTATTGATCTTCAGATAATACTGTTTTTGCAATTCCAGTATCTAACTCTTCAAAGTCATGATATGAAATTGTTTCATATAATTCACTTCTCGTTTGCATATTAGAAAGTGCATCTTTTTGAGAACCTGTTTCCTTAATTAGCGTAAACACATTCTCATATGCTTTTGCAGCAACACGAAGTGAAGTTACAGGATAAATTACCATTTGGAAGCCCATATTCGCAAATTCCTCTGCACTATAATATGGTGTTTTTCCGAACTCAGTCATATTTGCTAGTAAAGGTGCATTCACTTTGCTAGTAAATAAACGGAATTCTTCTTCCGATTGAAGCGCTTCTGGGAATATTGCATCTGCTCCTGCTTTTACATATGCATTCGCTCTTTCAATCGCTGCATCTAATCCTTCCACGCCGCGAGCATCTGTGCGTGCTACAATATATAAACTTGGCGCAACTTCTTTAATCGCTTTAATTTTTTGAACTAATTCTTCTGTAGTAACAAGTTTCTTACCATTTAAATGTCCACATTTCTTTGGTAATTGTTGATCTTCAATCTGAACAGCCGCAACTTTCGCTTCCACCATTTCTACAGCTGTTCTCGCTACGTTTAGTACTCCACCAAATCCTGTATCAATATCAACAAGAACTGGTAAATCTGTAGCTCTAACTAGATCCCTTGCTCTCTCTGCTACTTCAGTAGACGTCACGATTCCTAAATCTGGTAGTCCTTTACTTGCAGTGTAAGCAGCTCCCGATAAATATAGAGCTGAAAAACCTGTATTTTTCGCAACAAGAGCCGCCATTGCATCATGAGCACCTGGAATTTGCAAAATTTCATTTGCTTCTACTAAAGCTCGGAAGCGATTCGTAAGCTCCTCTTGTGTCGACTGTTTATTCACAACCCAAGCCATTCTAAATTCCCCCTATTATTAAATTAAGAATAGATCTACAAATTCGTTTACATTCATATTTTCTAGTTTTTCTTCATTTAGACAAGCTTCATGGATTTTTTCTTGTTGCTTACTAGAATAATGACCTGCCATATTTGCAGTGAATTTTCGAACAACTTTTGGAATTGCTTCGTCTCTACGGAAACGGTGGCCAAGTGGATATTCACATTCCACATTTTCTGTTACAGTACCATCTTTAAAATGAACTTGAACAGCGTTGGCGATTGAGCGCTTGTTCGGGTCAAGGTAATCTAAACTGTACTGTTTGTTTTCAACAACAACCATCTTATTACGTAATTCATCTACACGTGGATCATTCGCTACTACATCCTCATAATCATCCGCAACGATATCTCCTTTTAATAAACCTATTGCCGTAATGTATTGTAGGCAGTGATCGCGATCAGCTGGGTTATTTAATGGACCTTCTTTATCGATAATACGAATTGCTGACTCATGAGTTGTAATTGTAATACGATCAATTTCATCTAATCTTTCTTTAAGTTCCGGATGTAATTTCACTGCACATTCTGCAGCTGTTTGTGCATGGAATTCTGCTGGGAATGACACTTTGAATAATACATTTTCCATTACATAAGCTTCTAGCGGTCTTGCTAATTTTAATTCTTGCTTGTTAAATAACACATCTTGGAATCCCCATCCTGGTGCAGATAATGCCGTTGGGTAACCCATTTCACCTTTTAATGCAGTCATTGCAAGATGAACACCGCGGCTCGTCGCATCACCTGCTGCCCATGATTTACGTGAACCTGTATTTGGAGCATGACGATATGTACGAAGACTAGAATTATCAATCCACGCATGTGATAATGCATTAAAGATTTCCTCACGCGTTCCGCCAAGCATTTTTGCAACTACTGCAGTCGTCGCTACTTTTACGTATAATACGTGATCAAGACCAACACGGTTTAAACTGTTTTCTAAAGCAAGTACGCCTTGAATTTCATGTGCTTTAATCATCATTTCTAGTACTTCCCGTACTTTTAATGGTTCTTTTCCTTCTGAAATACGAACGCGGCTAATATAATCTGCAACTGCTAAAATTCCGCCTAAGTTATCAGATGGATGTCCCCACTCTGCTGCAAGCCAAGTATCGTTATAGTCTAACCAACGGATCATACATCCGATATTAAATGCGCCTTTTACTGGATCTAGCACATAAGATGTTCCTGGTACACGTGTACCATTTGGCACGATTGTTCCTGGTACAACTGGTCCTAATAATTTCGTACACTCTGGGTATTGTAGTGCTAAAATTCCACATCCAAGTGTATCAAGTAATACGTAGCGAGCCGTACTGAATGCCTCTGCACTTGTAACCTCTTTATTTAATACATAGTCCGTAATTTCTTCTAATAATGCATCTTTTTGTTTAATTTCATTTGTTTTAATCATGCTATTCTTCCCTTTCTGTCGAAAATTCGTTATTATTAATGATGGGTGTCGGTCAAACACCCATCTGGCGGGCGGCGCTAACAACTCCCCAGTTGTTTTTATTTACTAAATGCATGTCGCTCGCCAATATAATTTACACGTGGACGGAACAAACGATTGTTCGCATGTTGCTCAATTACGTGTGCACATAGCCCTACTGTTCTAGAACTAAAGAAGATTGGTGTGTAAAGTTGAATTGGAATACCAAGCATCCAATATACTGGAGCAGCATAATAATCAAGATTCGGATAAATCCCTTTTTCCTTCTCCATAATTTTTTCTCCAGCTTCACACATTTCATATAGTGTATAATCGCCTTTCACATCACATAACTGCTTTAATGCTTCCTTCATCATAAGTGCTCTTGGATCCATCTTTTTCATATAAACACGGTGTCCAAAGCCCATAATTTTTTCTTTGTTATATAGTTTCTTCTGTAATAACTCTTCAAATTTCTCAACATTACCAGCTTCTAAAAGCATGTACATAACCGCTTCATTCGCACCGCCATGAAGACTTCCTTTTAAGGATGCAACTGCTCCTGTTAAAGCACCGTATAAGTCGGATTGCGTTGATGCAATAACGCGTGCTGTAAATGTAGAGTTTGGCATTTCATGTTCACTATATAAAACAAGGGAACGATCAAAAATTTTCTCTTCAAGTTCAGTTGGTTTCTTTCCAGTTAACATATAGAAGAAATTCGCACTATATGACAATTCTTGAAGAGGCTCAATTGGTTCCTCATTATTTAAAATATGGTAGCTATTCGCTACAATATTTGGCACTTTACTTAAAAGCTTGTATCCTCGACTTTTATTCACTTCTAACGAGCGGTTTTCGATATCACTATCGTAACCAGCTAATGCAGACACACCTGTACGTAGCCCATCCATAGGATGCGTTTCCTTAGGCAATGCCTTTAGAACATTGAATACACCTTCTGGCACTGTATATTCTTCTTTTAATTTCTTTTCAATTGTTACTTTCTCATCCTCATTCGGTAAACGTTCTTCTAATAAAAGGTGCACAATGTCTAAATACTCTTTTGTTTTTGAGAGTTCGATTAAATCATACCCTTGAATTACAATTTCACCTTTTACTGTGTCAAGAAACGAAATTTTCGTTTCCGCTGCTACTACACCATCTAATCCCGGGGAAAATTTTTCTTCAGCTTTCATCATTATTTCCTCCAATCCTAATAGATCTTCGTGCACATAACTGTAAGCCTTTACAATAATATGAAACTACATTTCCATTTCAATGTATCAGAGTTTTTAGAAGATTTCAATTTATTTTATAATGATAAGTTTCCTATACTTTTACCGATGTAATAATACAATTTTTCAAAAATAACTTTCATCTTTTATAAAGAAAGGACAGACATCCTTTTACAATTTTTTAAAACGAAATATAACAATTATCCATATAATCCCACTAAATATACCTTTAATCCCTTTTTCTTCAACAAACATAAAAAACCGAGCTGCACTCATGCACAGCTCGGTTTTTTATAATATTTATTTCATATTCCCATAAATATAATTCTTATATAAAATTTATTTATTTTTAATAAAATTATTATTTTACATAATTAAATTAAATTTCTTCCGTTTCTTTACGATAGCTTACAACTAATTCATAGTTTTGAAAGTACGAAAGATCATCAAAATCTATAAAAATAAACTACCGTCTTTCTCAACTGACACTATTTCCCGAACTGATTTCTCAGAAACAATCCCTAAAGAATATCCGGGCTGAATTGAGCTATTTCCTCCGTACCTTACAATACATCAAATAGATTCATCATGCTTTATACGCAAAATCTTTTTTGCCTAATCGTTGTTTTACAAAAATGACAAATATAATTAAAGCTATTAATCCTGAAATTGCACTACCTGCGAATAAAATACGGTAACCAAACATTTGTGAAACAACTCCAAGTAAAATCGCACCTAATCCAATACCTAAATCAAATGCAGTAAAGAATGAAGCGTTAGCAACTCCTCTTTTACTAGGATCAACAATTGTCAGCATCGCTGCTTGTAAAGCGGGCTGTGCTGAACCGAATCCAACACCATATAATGCCGCTGCAATCATTACACCTATCAAACCATTTGAAATCGTTAGTACAACTATCGCTAAAATAGTAATACATAGTGCCGGAAGTATGATAAAAACTTCTCCATACTTATCTAATAGTTTTCCTGAAATAGGTCGTACAATTGTTAAAGCAATTGCATATACAAGAAAGAATGTCCCAGGATTCACATCAATTGATGACGCGAATAACGGTAAAAATGTTGTTATTCCTCCATATGCAAATGATAAAAAGAAAACAACAACCGTTATTGATAAAACGGATTTTTCAAACAGCTGAATTTTCCCTTTTTCTTTTTGTGGCGTGAATGGCATTTTCGTTATTAACGATAATACGACTGCCATAAAGGATAAAAGAGTTGCTAACAAGAATAGACCATGAAATGAATAATTTTGTACAACCCATAATCCAATCATCGGGCCAATTGCCATCGCGATTGTCATCGCCATGCCATACCAGCCCATCCCTTCACCACGACGTGAATCTGGAATAATATCAGTTATCGCTGTTCCAACTGCTGTTGTAGAAACAGCCCACGTCACTCCGTGAATAACGCGTAAAACAGCTAAAAGGGCAATAGTCGATGCTAAATTATACGAATACATCGTTATCCCAAAAAAGATGAGTCCGAAAATAATAAAAGATCTTCTACCATATTGATCTAACATTCCTCCAATAATCGGTCGTATTACAACCGCAGCTATTGTAAACATTCCCATCATCAGTCCAACTTGTGATTCATTTCCACTAATCTCTTTAATAAAGAGCGGGAGCGTTGGAACAAGTAAATAAAACCCTGTAAATAAAAATAACATCGCGATAGTCATTTGAATAAATGATTTCGTCCATAATCGTTCCATTAAAATTCCTCCATAAACACGTAAAATATTGCAATCAACATATCAATTGTATATTTTTCATGTTCCCTTGCCCTCCGCTAATAGACGTATCTTTTCATAATAAATGGTCTATCCTCAATTTAAGTTGGTCTTACGACTTTATACCTATGTTTTAAGCAAAAACCCTATATATGTACCTTTATATGTTCTAAAAGAATATACTATTTTATTATTAAACTTAGGAGTGATCGTTTCATGTGGATATCACCAAGAATAACCGCCGTTGTCCCATCAGCTCCCTCAATACATGTTCCTGCCGTTCATACAGCTAGTTCTGATGTTGGTATCGAACTTCCTGCCGCTTGGCAACATTATCAATCGCCTGACCAAGTCACCCCTTCATTTTGGCATCATGGTACACACCCTAGTAGTAGTACTACTTTTTATAGCCCTAGTTATCCAATACCACCAACTCAAATTTTTTATCATTTCCCATCAATTTACTTTCAAAATTTCTATGGTACTTTTAACATTTAAAAATAATATTAACCTTTATAATATAAAAAGCACCAAAGGAACCGTTTTATCGGTACCTTTGGTGCTTTTATATACATTACTTATTGTCCATTATTGGCAGGGACTTCTCCTGTGTTCCCGCCAGTAGTTGGTGGCGTTGTTGCTGGTGGCGTTGGAGTTGTATTCCCTTGGCCTCCTCCACCGTTAGTCGGTGGGGTAGTATTTCCTTGATCCCCACCGTTGTTCGGTGGCGTTGTATTCCCTTGGCCTCCACCATTGTTCGGTGGTGTTGTATTTCCTTGGCCTCCACCATCGTTCGGTGGTGTTGTATTTCCTTGGCCTTCACTATTGTTCCTTGGCCTCCACCATTGTTCGGTGGTGTTGTATTTCCTTGGCCATTTCCATTATTTTGTTCATTTTTCTTATTTAATTCATCCTGTTTCTTTTGCTCTTCTTGCTTCTTTAGCTCTTCTTGTTTCTTAAGTTCATCTTGTTTCTTTTGCTCTTCTTGTTTCTTAAGTTCTTCCTGTTTCTTTAATTCTTCTTGCTTTTTCTCTTCTTCAGTTTTTTGCTGTTGGTCTTGTTTTGGTTGTTCTGTTGTATCCGGTACGCTCGTATTTGGAGATGAATCACGTTTTTCACCTTTTATACGTAACTCACTACCTTCTTGAATAACACTACTTGGCATTTTAAAGCGTGATTTATCTGTAGCCATCTCGCTCATCATTTCTTTAAAGATCAACTGTGCAATTTTCGTATTTTTACTACTAATATACTCGTCTTTACCATCTTTCGTATATCCAGTCCATACTGCCATCGTATATTGCGGTGTATATCCTGCAAACCAACTATCACGAGTTGCACTTTCTGGAATTCCATATTGTGCTAGTTGTTTTGAAGAATAGTTAGTTGTACCTGTTTTACCAGCTACATCTAAAGAGGCCACATTTGCCGATGTACCAGTACCTGATGTAACTACAGAACGAAGCATATCAGTAATCATATATGCTGTAGAATCCGCCATAACTGATTTTGGTTTTTGTCCAAAACTTTGTGACTTGCCGTCTGGATAAACTACTTTCTTAACAAAATGCGGCTTCGTATACTTACCGTCATTCCCAAATGCCGCATAAGCACCTGCAATTTCAGTTGGTGACGCTTCATTTGTACCGATCGCTGTTGATTCTGTCGGTGCTACATTAAATGTAATACCTAATTTCTCAGAGAACTCTTTCGATTTACTAATACCTACCTCTTTAGCTGTTTTAATAGCTGGGATATTACGTGACTTTGTTAGTGCTTCACGCATTGAGATTGGCCCTAAATGACTTCTATCTGCATTTCTAACTTCTTGGCCAGTTGAATACTTAAATGGAGAGTCATCAATTTGATGATAAGTAGCCCATTTTAAATATTCAATTGCAGGAGCGTAATCAAAAATTGGTTTCATCGTTGAACCAGCTGCACGATCTAATTCAATCGCCATATTATGCCCTTTAAATACTGCTTTATTTTCACCGCGCCCACTACCTATAGCGCGAACTTCTCCAGTTTTCGTATCCATAAATGTGAAAGCACCTTGGAACTTATCGTTTGGATAATTAATAATATTTGCATTTAAAAGCTGATCAGCAAAATCTTGCGCTTTTGGATCCAAAGTTGTATAAATTTCTAAACCGTCAGATCCAATATTAACATCTGGTATTTCTTTTTCTACTTCTTTCACAACTGCATCCATAAATGCAGTATGTGGCATCGCTTGTAGTTCAGCTGCACTCTTAATATTTTTATCCACTGGTACTTTCGATGCTTCTTCCATTTCTGCCTTTGTAATATAACCATGTCGATTCATTAACCCTAGTACAGTATTTCTTCTTTCTGTTGCCCTTTGAACATTTTCTTTTTTCGTTGGGTCATAGTTATTCGGTGCTTTTGGTAAACCGGCAAGCATCGCAACTTCTGGTAATGTTAAATCTTTCAATTCTTTACCGTAGTAGTTTTGTGCTGCTGTTGCGATTCCATATGAACGATTACCTAAATTAATTTTATTTAAATACATCTCTAAAATTTCATGTTTTGAATACTGTTGTTCTAGCTTATAGGCTAAATATATTTCCTGAACTTTACGTTTTGACGTTTTTTCCATCGATAAGAAGTAGTTTTTAATAACTTGCTGCGTTATCGTACTACCACCTTGAGAGCCATAATCTCCCTTAAGACTAACTAAAACTGCACGAGCAGTACCTTTAAAATCTACTCCGCTATGCTCATAAAAACGCGAATCTTCTGTTGCTAAAAATGCATTTTCTACCAATTTAGGGATTTGATCATACGTAACATTCGTCCGCTTTTCTTTCCCATATTCATATACCAAATTCCCGTCTTTATCATAAATTTTTGAGGATAACGGATTAACAAGTTTTGCTTTCTCAAGTTTTGGTGCATCCTTAATCATTACGAAAAAGGTAGCAACCCCTGCCACTAATCCTACAATACCAAGTAGTAAACAACTGATTAAAAATTTACGAAAAAACGATGTTTTACCTTTTGGTTTTGTTTTTTTAGAAGCTGGCTGTTTTTTCTTTTGAACTTGTCGTCGCTCCTCTCGAGAACGATAATTTTCTGACATGTTACTTTCTCCTGCCTTTCAATTCTCCCGTTGATTTACTTGAAAATATTGAGGTCACTTTCCCAAATACATTTAATCAAGAAAGTATATTGACCTGGATCATTCAATATTTTCCCAATTCACAGATTATACATTTTAGAATACTTCTTATACAAACTATTTTCACTTCTATTTTTTCTAATAATACTGCCCCTTAAAGCATAGAATGTAAGAAGTAAATTTTTAATACCTCGTATAAATAATATACCTTTTTTTCAAATGGTCAATATTTTCTTATTTATAAATCAAAGGTGAAATAAAAATAGCACAACGATATGTACTTCGTGTGAACTTCCTTATAATTACGTATAACAAACATTTAATATATTGCATATAAGTATAATACTCCTTTAATTATTAGGATTTCAACACGACAATCCCCTTCTCTACAAGAAACCATCTAAAATGAAAAATAAGGAGTTGCGTAATGATGAAGCTATCTCCCGTTATTTCAAAAAAATTAGTTGCTGTTGGCTATAATCCTTTTTCTATGATTTTACGTATTCAACTAAAGAATGGTATGTATGATTTCTTTAATGTGCCAGAAAGCATTTACACCGGTTTATTAAACGCACACTCTAAAAGTTATTATCATAATACTTATATTAAAAATTCTTACCGCTATACTAAAATTTAAACTTGATTGGCATACAAAAAAGAAAGGCGAATCAAATCCCCTTTCTTTTTTGTATGTCAATCGCAATTTACCTTCTATTTCTTTTATTAATTTCATCATACGCTTGAACTTGTTTTTTAAGTCGCCTGTCGGCTTTTTTATCATGTACGACAAGAACTGCGTGTATCGCGCCTGGAACCCAAAAAATTAAGGTTAAAATGAAATTAATAATCGCTTGAAACGGCTTTCCGCAAAATAAAACAGCTACCGGCGGAAGTAAAATTGCTAATAAGTACATCATGTCTGAAAAACTCCTTAATGTTTATTTTTCGATTCTTCCCCATCCATCTCCTACACTATCAAACCTATGAAATCATGTTATTTCTAAAAGCGTATATAAGAACTCATCATTACAAAAATCACATATAATAGTATAACTAAATGAGAAGCCTCTCACTAACGTTAACAAGTTATTTTCACCTGTTCATTTATATGTATATTCTACGCCTATATGAAAAAGCCTACAAAAACAATTAACACATCCATCTTGTCCTACTTCTAAAATTGAAATACTCCAAACTTCATTGAAATGAGTATTTCATCACCTTTTCTTAGTTTCCAATCGTTGTTCCTCTACTATTTCGGTTAATCCAATTGCTGAAATTACAGTACCTATTGCCTGTATCCAAATACCTATTAGCCCTATTATACGTTGATCTTCTTTATCTATATTACTGTCTTCTTTTCCCTTTTCTTCTTTTGGTATATTTTTAATACCTTCATATGCTTGTAATCCCGCACCTAAACTTTGCATTGAATTCCCTAATACGATAATCCACTGTATTCCATTTATCTCATTCAATGCTACTTCTACTCCTAAAAAAGCGCCAATTGATTGCAAACTATTTCCAGTAATTATAAGGAAATCATTTTCTTTCATTTGTTCATTGAGATTAAAATACGTTCCTATTACATTTGAAATATTACCTAAAGCTAATAACTCAATCCCCGTTTTCGCTAGCGCTTTATTTTTATTATCTATAGTTACCTCTTGCTTCTCACATTTATCTTCATCTTTCGCATCATTAGTTGCTATAATTTGTAATATATATCCGAGAGCTTGTAATGAACTCCCTACAATAACGAGATCCGACTCAATCTTTTCTTCTCCTGCAAACCCTCTAGTTGTTCCAATTGCCGCTATAAGATTTCCTCCAACTTGAAACCATGCCCCTGTCAATTCTAAATCGCGTAGGTTCATTTTCCATCACCTATATTAAAATTTTCTAGTACATTCGAAATAAACAAATATCACCTTTAATTCATTATTCTATTTTTCATATGTAATTTTGTGCATCACATAATGTACTAATAATACAAAAGAGCACCTTTCTGGCGCTCTTTTTGACAAGGAGTTTCTCAATGAATGTATGCCGGACATGTCAATGACTCACCGTTTTTATCTATTGATATATTTAATATATAATGAATTGCTTTATGTGACCACATTTCAGGTGTAGGAGATTCTTTTACATATTGAGGTGCACATAAGTGAAGCATTGGAGTGCTAATACTGCCACCTGGATCTAAAGCAACTACTACCATACCATTTGGTAGTTCCATTGCCATTGACTGCGTGATACCTTCAACAGCAAACTTCGAGGCACAATATGGCGCAAGTTCAGCCTCGCCTTCTCTTCCCCAACTAGAGCTCATGTTAATAATAATTCCTTCTTTCCTAGCTATCATCGCCGGGACGAACGCCCTAATGACATTTACTACCCCGTTCACATTTACACTCATTACACTTTCAAATTCTTGTGCGGTAACTTTCCATAGAGGTGCATTTTGATTAACAATCGATGCATTATTTATTAACATATCGGGAGCCCTATACTTATTAAGAATACGACTTGCCCATTTACTAACTTGGTGATGATTTGAAACATCAATTATTTGAAAATCATGTGAAGCACCGTAATATTTATTAAGCTCTTCAATTTTATTTTTTGAGCGTCCACACCCTGCTATGTTCCACCCCAATTCATGAAACCTATCAACCATTGCACGTCCTAACCCTTGCGTTACTCCAGTAATAATTACAAGTTTCCCAATGTCGTTTCGCTCCAACTTCATCTCCTCCTTTCCATTAATATTACTCTTTTTATTCTTATTCAACTTCTCACTTAAGTATCAATTCATTTCATACTTTAGAAGTATTTTTGATATTACATATTACAAACAAAAAGAGTAACCATCATAGTTACTCTTTTTGTTTGTATCGTTATTATTTTTAAATTGTATCTTCTATTCTCTACATTTCTCACATCGATAAATATAGGTTACACCTTAATGAAAGTATATTTATGTTTACGGTTCGATTTATCCAAATACTTTTCAATCCACTTTTTCAACTTAACAGAGCCCACCTCTATCAATAAATTTCCACCTAGTCTTATAACATACTTTTATTTAAATTCTCAATCTCATTTTGCAACTTTTTAAATTGCTCAAAATGCATTGTTATAGATTGAATACTATTCCTTTCAACATTTTGCTTTACTAATAAAACGCCTGTATCGTGAAAAATTGCTTCAAGTTCTTTCCTTATAGATACTTTCGCAATATATGCGGTTTTAATTGCCGATAAAATTGCTATTTCATTAAACTTTAATTTTATTTCATTAGGACAAAATGCTTTTTCGATCAATGTGACATCATTACTATAAATATAAGCAACAAGTTTACTTGATTCTGCATCTGTTAAATCCACTGTTTTTATAACATTATCCATTACATTTTGCCTCCTTTAATTCCATATATATTAATTATTCAAATTTATTCTTTTTAAAATTCAGCTCTTCATTAATTTTAACATACTTTTTGCTCGATTGATTAAACAAAGCTTCAAACATTTTTCTATTCCGGAATATTTGTCAAATGAACCAATTAGACTATACCTTCATATAGTAATGCAAACAATTACTTATAAAGTAGGTGAAAATTATGCCCTCAGTTGTTGGGAATTTAGTTGTACAAAATAGTAACGGATCTTTCAACTTAGGTGATTTCTACAATGTTTCTCCAAAAGAGAATACGAAAGCTTATAACGGCTCTGGCGCATCTAACGTTGGTTTCGTAGTGAACACTTTTAGTGGGGTTAGCGCGACTAATACATTTGATTCTGATCTAGCAGATCAAAACCAAGTTGGTACGGCCTAACCAGATCTGTAATCATTTTTGTATAACATTTTAAAATTTGTCTATACTATACTCAGGCTGATACACAGCTATCATTGATTTTTTGAGTGTCAATCTTTTTCTCCCTTTCCCTGGGGCTAAGCAGTTAGCTTGCAGCTAGCTGCTTTTTCATTTAGTTCTTCACCTCTTCAAAAAATTAGGTTTTAACAGGTAGCCTGACTCACAGCCGAATTTTGAGGTGTGAATCTGCCTGTCCGTAAATAGCTAGATAAATTAAAGAAGCTAAACTTCAAAATTCAGCTTCTTTTAGGTTACATCAATTATGTCCATTGCAGAAAATATATATGTTTTATAAAATGCATCTGTACATTTTACAATTTGTTGAATTGGATTTATATGAACCACTGTCATATAACTCGTAAGTATGTATCCTTCTTCAAAATATGTCACTAACATCTCTTCTTCAGACAATAATGAAGTTAATAATTTGTCTGAAATGCTGTCTTTCGCTTCATTTGTTATTAGCGGTCTTTGGACTTTTAATTTCTCTCCAATAATTTTTTTCATACTTAATAATTGTTCCGACATTACTGTAAACGGAACCCACTCTCTTCCTTTTTCCTGTATCTTTACATAATTCATTTTCTTTACTCCTCAATTTTCTATATCTATCCATTCTTGAACTACCCCACTTTCACTTCGTTTAGAAGTGGGGGATTCCTAAGTAAAGAGTTCTATCGAACTCTACTTTATTAGGCTATCTCCGCAGTCCTTGCGGTTAGAAGCCTTATCGCTTCATTCTTTAGATTGATACTTGCGTTAATATCCCTATCATGATGTGTACTACAAGAAGGGCAGTCCCATTTACGTAGGTTTAGATTTTTAACGTCTTTGTTTTGATATCTACAACAAGAACATAATTGGCTTGAAGCAAATGTTTTCGATACGACAATGACTTGTTTGCCGTATCATTTTGCTTTATATTCCAACATGGTTCGAAACTGTGACCATGATACCTCACTAATTTCACTTCTAAATACACTTTATCCATCTCTTATTTATATGTAGCGTAGCTTTCCAATTCAAAACTATTTATGAATTTGTAGAAATCTCCACTCCGAAAGAACATTTGTTCTAATTATACACGAACGAACGTTCTTACGGAAGTGCAACTTTAATATATGAAGTTTATTCATACTCATTTATTACTCCCTTTTATTAATCAAATTTCTTAGCACTTCCTATCGCATCATAGAATACGTGTAGCAACAATAAAAGCGACTCCACCTAATGTGAAGTCGCTTTTATTGAACTAATTATATTTCTAATTTTACTTTTCTATCCTAACTAACGTTCTTTCTGGAATACAAATTTCAGCTATATCTCATTAACCATCCTTCAACAAAAGCATACACTTTTATTATGAACGAACTCACAAAGCTTTAGAAACTTATGATGTAAAACAATTCATTCCTCATAAGTTTCATACATATCGACAATTACTACCATTTATCCTGCTATTTGTAGGCAGTAAGATTCACACTCATCAATTTTTCACTTTCTTTATTGAATATGCTTGGGTTGCATTATAATATGTAATTCTCTTTCTGTTTCTGTTTTTTTCGGATTCCGATAATATTCCAGTTTATATTCTAATACTTCATACTCAACCATCCCAATCTTTATCCCTTTTGTTTCTTTTAATACAGCTAATAGAACGCTTATATTTTCATTAGATGATTCAAAAATTTTCCCTCCGCCTTCTCTCTTAAAAATAACTTTCATATATTCTCCCCCAAATTAATTTAATAATCTAGTAAATATAAAAATATTCATCCTATTTTAATAAAGTGAAGGCTAATAATCAGTGGGGGTTTTGTCCA
>NZ_QNUA01000002.1:0-50174 GCF_008042285.1 Bacillus sp. AR13-1 | reverse complement strand
AAGAATAAAAGTTCAGCAATTTTGCATTGCTGAACTTTTATTCTTTATTCTTTCCTATTCTGCCTAAACTATCTTTAATAGTTGTTTCCCCAAGTTGTGTATATAGCAAAGCTGTATCTTGACTGGTATGCCCAAGTTGTTGCATCACTTGTAACGAGTCTTTTTCTTCCATATATAATTTATTCGCTAATGTATGTCTTAATTTATGGGGAGACATTCTTTTTCCATATGCTTTAGTATATTTTTCTACAATATCTTGGATAGCTCTAACTGAAAGAGGCTGTGCAGTATGTTTATATTTCGATAAAAATACATTTTTTAATTCTTTCCCTGGAGCATATTTGTTATTTCTAATTTCCATATACTTTTCTAGATCATTCAATGCGACGGGGGTAATCCATACTGAATCTTCTTTATTTCCTTTGCGGATCACATCAATTAGTCTTTCCTTTAAGTTTATATCTTCCATACGAAGATCGGCTAATTCACTTACACGAATACCACTACCAAGAAAGAGAGAAAGAATAGCTACATCGCGCTCCTTATCTCTTAAAAAATAGAACAACTGATGTTTCGTTAAAGATTTTTCATGTTCATACTTTACGTAATTTAAAAATTCTTGATCATCATCATTATGAAATATTTTAGACCGCATACGTTTTGCACGGGCATTTAATGTTTCTTTATCTTTATGTATTTCAATCTTAGCCATTACATTTCTATAGAAATAACATTCTCCATCATCATTCTCTGATAGGGCGGTAAGGTACTTAAATAAAGACTTTAAGGCTGAAATTTTTCTGTTAACAGAGGAATTCTGCATGTTTTGTTGCAGTTTTAGAAACCGCATAAAGTTCTCAACATCTTTTTTCTTTAAATTCTCCAAATCAGAGAAGGATATGTCTTTAATGGGCTTAAAATCTATAATTTGTTCAGATAGTAGCCAATTAAAGAAGACTCTAAAATCATATACATAATTCAGTAGGGTGGAGGGAGAGGCATCATGCAATTCTTTGTACTCCACAAATTCTTCTATATAAAAGGGCATTTCATTTAGATTCTCGTATAATTTTTTACGATGTACGGATTTTTGACGTTGCTTGCTGTAATCCATAAAAATCACCTCATATATACTATAACAGAAAAATGACACGAACACAAGTTCGCGTTAAATTCAATTTTTACACAGACTTATTTACATAATTAAATTATGGATTACTAAAATGCGTGCAAAAATAAATAGGTGATATTGTAATTGTTCTAGTATTAATTATAGAGAACCAAACTATAAATTTGTATTACGCTATAAAAACAGGTGAAGAATCTACGTATAACTGTATATACAATGAAATTGATTAAACATATACAGAGCACATTAAAAATTGTTTACAGAGCGTTATAAAATGTGAATTGCTTAAATTACTTATAGTTAATCAGGTCAACGTAAGATAAACTTGTGTAAATTAATATGTAATTGTTTATATAGATTCTTTATGTGTAGATCGGCATTTGATTATTATTATATAACTTCAAAGCAATACACTAAAATTCATGGATATAGGCTCGAAATCCCTAGATGCTATATTATATTTTTAAAAGACTCTCTTATTGTTCGTAAAATTGGTATTTCGTGCGAAGTTATTGAGGTATGTTTTTTCTCCCTTCTTTCCATTCTTTTATGTTCATCCAACAGAATTCATTATTCACTTTTCATCAGTAAGTAATATTTTTTGATTCCAGCTCTGTCCGCTTTTACATATCTTTGTTTATTGTACGTTTACTAATAGAGTGTAAACAACATAAAAACTCAAAATTAGATAAATTTAAGACAAAACAGCTCAGTTAAGCCCTTAGGGCTAAATCGGCTGTATTATACTCGAAACTGAGGTGTTTATAATATCGAAAGAGATGGTTTCTTTTATTGCTTTTTACTTCAAAAATGTTCTTTATTACTCTTGTTTTATGTAAAAGTTGAGCCCAATTTAATTATAATACAGAATTGAAAACATAGCTTTGAAATTCTTTTAACTGTCTCAATAAGATAAGAATTCTTTTCATTTTGAGACAGACTTCGCTTTAATTTCCACAACTTCTGATAAGATATGTTATGTAAACTGAATATAAGTAATTGATTGTGGATACCTTTATATCAGCGGGCTTCCAGCAACCTACCTTTCTCTACTATTACACGATTACACTAAAAACTCACACCACATGACTCGTATGTATCAACATAACTAACCATAGTTCCCACCAAATGATATCGTCGCTTTAACGATTTTGTTCTTGTATTGCTTCTTATTTTCCCCTGGTACTGGACTCATCGTTTGCTCAATCAATTCTGGTTGCTGTATTTTACCCGTATACTCTTCTTTTTTTACAGGCACGGATATGGTTTCATAATTATCCTGTTCATTATTATTTCCCTTTGTTTCGCTTCCTATCTTCTGGTCAAACTCCTTATCCTCGTATGTTATTTGAGTATAAACGTGACCTTTGCTGCTACACCCTGTTACCAATCCTAAAGCGATACACATTGTAGAAATCATCCACAAAAATTTCTTCATCTTATTCCTCCATCTCTTATTGCTTTTCTTCCCCTACATCATAACGAGGTTGTAATAGTTGTCTGAAAAACTATTGATTTCTATGGTATATCGCGGGTTCGTGTATCTATACGTTGCTATAATCCCCTACTATTTCAAACGTGCTTTTTATGATATTTATGCAGGATTCCCCCTTACATGTACCGAAACTCCAAGAGGGAACCATTCCACTAATTACCACCCCAATTTCTTACTATCGCATTTTGGAGGTTAAAACATGACAAAAAAACGGAACATACAAAAATCAGCACTTTCCATTACCCTTCTCTTATCTTTAGGGGTTTCATCTTTTCCAATTACATCGCCTATTCACGCGGATACACGCGCGGAACAATCTATAGAAAAGAAACAAATCACTTTAACCGATCGTACAACATTATTTTTTGAATATCTCCAGCATGGTAAATATGCAGGAGCCCTGCAATTAACATCCGCTGCTTTTCAATCGAAGTTTACTGCACAAAAATTGCAAGATTGGTGGACACAAAGTAGTGGTGGTGGGATTAAAAACATAGGAACAGCAGAAGTAAAAGAACGTAACTTGGTTCATCAGACAGTTGAGATTCCAATAGAGTTCGAAGGAACTACGATTCCAGTTTTGCTTAAATTCACACCAGGCGGGAAAGTAGATGAAGTTGGGCAAAGGACACCTAAAAAAACATATGCCATACCGCATCCTATCTATGATCGACCTGACTCCTATCAAGAACGAGAAATCGTAATTGGAAATTCTACATACCCTTTACCAGCCACGTTAACGATTCCGAAACATAAGCCTGGTGAAAAGGTGCCCGTTGTTGTTCTTGTTCATGGTTCTGGTATGAATGATCGTGATAGTACAAACATGGGGACAAAATTGTTTAGAGACCTTGCAGCGGGCCTTTCATCTAACGGAATTGCAGTCTTACGCTATGAAAAACGTTCCTTAGAACACACATTAAAGATGAGTGAAGAACCTATTACCTTAGACCGAGATACAACAGAAGATGCCATATACGCAGCAAAATCAGCAGCGCAGCAGGAAGGCGTTGACCCAAGTAACATTTTCATTCTCGGACATAGCCAAGGAGGTGGCGCGATGCCGCGTATACTGAGCAAAGCACCTTCTTCACTTGTTCGAGGCAGTATATTACTAGCACCACCCGCACGACCTATAACTGATGTGCTCATTGATCAGTATCAATACCTCGGGGCACCAAAGGAAGTAATCAATGAACTAAAAAGACAATTCGCCTATTACCAGGATCCTACTTTTGATCCAGACCACCCACCAGCCGGTTACAATTATCCATCCCCGCATTTCATGTATGATGTTGCTCGCTGGCGTCCTGTTGAGGAAGCAAAAACACTTAAAGAATCATTATTGATTCTGCAAGGAGCACGCGATTATCAAGTAACAGTAAAAGATGAATTTACAAGATGGCAAGAAGGACTCTCAAACCGCGGGAATATTCAGTTCAAAACATATCCGAAATTGAACCATGCCTTTACAGAAGGAGATGGTGATTTAAGTCTTCCTAGTGAGTATGAAATCCCTGCAAATGTTCCCGAGTACGTCATTCAGGACATTATTAACTGGGTCAATGAGACAAAAAAATAAGTAAACTTGCAAAAAATCTTCATGCAATCATCATTGCGTGAAGGGGTTGTTACTACAGCGGAGGATCATGAGAGAAATAAAAAAATATATACATAATAGTAATTAAAGTAGTGAAGAGTCCTGAACATCCAGGACTCTTTCTTATTTTATAATGGGGTAGCACCCATTGCTATCCAGTTATAACTGCATTACAAAATTTTCAGGAGTGTTTTTTATTACTTTTTTAAGTGGATTCTGGATGCTTTGAAATCAAGTTACCTTTTCCGGACTTATCGTTCCAAAACCTATATACTAATTCAGATTCTCCAAAATGCTCAATGGCCCGTTTAAAGGATTCTAGTTTAGAGAATACTCATATTTTAACAACGTTAAGATGTTTTTTAATTTTGATAAGTGTATATGAGACATTCAAAAGCCTTATAATGTGTCAAACAACAATATTATCAAAAGAGTATACCTGTATTGATAATACTTGATATGACTAGGTTTATCTCACTATCGTTATAAATCTGCATAATCCTGATGTGACCGCGTTTAGTTTTTAGACATATTATATAAATATCAATTTAATTATTAACTGAGGTGAATTATTATGATAAATCCTTACTGTATTAAAAACAGGGCAATTGGCTCAGTCTATACAACCCATGGAGCTCAATCAACAATGCATGCAGTATATCATGCAATGCAGCATATGCCATACTATCAACATCCCGCTATACCTTATTATGAAACCATACAATATCATCCCTCTATAGGATATACACCTCAAAGTATATATCCTACTATTTTTACAACAATTCCACTTTATTAACCATCCTCTTGTTTTTAATTATTTTTAAACTGTACAGAAAAACTCCTCCCTCACTTTTTAAGGGGGGGAGATGTTGACAAAAGAGGATCTGAACATGTCCCATTTTATTTTTTCTACTGTTTCATTAATTGGAATTGCCACAAAATTATCTAAACCTCTGTTCATTACTTCAACTTCAGTTTGATTTGAATAAAATAAATACATTTATCTATTAAAGCCCTTACCTCTGAACTCTTCAATTGTAGTTACCCTCTCTATTCGCGCCTGTTTTCCAATTACTCCGTTTTGTAATCTAATTAAGACCATTGTAAGAATCAGAATCATAACTGATTAAGAGGCTTTGTTAAATGCCCAAGATGATATTTCTCATCAAAGCTGATAACACTGAGAACTTGTTGAACATCGCTTCTTACTTCCTATCATTCTTCCACTTTGGCCACCTCATTTCAAAATAAAAAGAGAGACGCTTGTCCCTCTATAGCAAATACTTTTATACAAACAACCTAAATACCACCTTTTATTATTAACCCTAGAACTGCCATAACTATTGCGCTAATAACAATTCGTAAAATCTATGTGGTATTCAGACTGATTTTTTCTAATTGCTTATTGATTGTAGAAATATCTTTTTCATTTATAGTTGTACGAGTTTCCAAGTTACGAATATCTCGCATGATTTCTTTTTGCTCTGCTTTTAGGCTGTCGATTTTTGCATATACATCTTCCATACATTCACATCCTGTTCTAAAAAAATAATACAACAATCTTTATATATTATGAGACAACCCTATTCAGTGTGAATTTATAAAAGATATTTCTTTACCTAAGCCGTAATTAATACAAAATACAAAAGACCGACATATTAAATTGCCCATCTTTGGTTTATTCGTTTTCGATTGACCGACTTTTGTGCCACTAATTGTTCTTCAAGTAGTTTAAGTCTTGCTCCAATTTCTGCTTTTACCCTTTCTAATTCTTCTCTTGTCGTCGCAAAATATATCGCTTTTACTGATTTTTTCATTTGATGATTAATTGCCTGCAACTCTCCCACCCATGACTACTTTATAATTTTGAATTGTGTCTGCTATATAACATTCTGATCTAAAAAAATGCATATAATCTTGACTGGGTATGATATGTTGTCCATGTTCTCCGTGTTAGATTTCCATTATCGTCTCAATAGCATATTTATACCGTTCATGAATCTCATACTTTTCTTTCAATTCCATCGGTTTATTATCTTCTTTTAATAATCTATCTAAATAAATCCAAATTATCTCTATTCATCTAAATTCACCCCTTTTAGCAAACCTTTCTTGCTCTAATGTGTTTAGGCTTACCTTACTTTAGTTCGTTAAATACCTCGCCCACTATCCCTACACAAGCGACTATAATCATTCTTCATCCTCCTCCGAAATAAAAAGCACTCGAATCGATGCTTTCTTATCATTTGTTAATTTGTAATTCAATTACAGTAAATGAAGTTTTATTCTTCTTCCAATCACTTAATACAGTTTCCTTCATTTGCTGGTTTCGGATTTTATGAGCAGTTAGCTTTGGCTAGCTGCTCTTTTAGTCGCTTCATCAAGCGTATAAGTGATACTGTCAGGTCTCCAACCCGAATGCGCCTCCATAAAACTATATACAGCTCGTGGTGTCCATCCTCTATTAATGGTATACTCACATTTATTAACTAGATCGTTATAGGTTTTTATATCCATTCCTCTTTTCTACAAAATGAAATTTTTGTTTAGTTTTTCGGATGATCGCATTTCCCTTTGTATGACCTTCTCTATCCGTTCATGCAGTTTTACAAATCACTGTCCGAAAAGTTACCACATATATTCCAAAAAATTTCGGAGTAAAAATATAAGTCTACATATTATAGAACAAAAGATGAAGGCTTACTCTTCAAAACTTTTGTGATTTTCATAGGAAAGAACAATTATATGGAAAATGTATTAATAGCAATACAACACCCTAAAAAAGAGCAATCTGAACAGGTCATTCAAAATATAGTAGAGAAGATGGATATGATGATTAGTTTAGTTACTACTTACATGGCTATTGAATCAGGATCTATGGAAGAATTAAAAGAACTTCAGGAAGAAATTATTCATGCTCAAGCATATATTCAAAAACGGAAATTTGAAGAAACACAGAGATAAAACCCTGTGTTTTTATTTGTTCGTCTATGACGTCAATCTGGTATTAATCAAATTAGATGTAATTTGATTATTGTTTTGGCATAATCCATACATTTTTTTGAATGCGTACAATATACGGCACCGTATCTTCAATGAGCAAATAATCTGGTTTCACATCTTTTAACTTTCCTCTTACAGTTTCAATAACTACATATTTACGAATTGCTGATTGTAATGCCTGATAATACGGAGGGATTCGGTACACTTACCATATTTTATTCACTACAGTAATTGCCCTCCAAATAACTCATTAATAGGCAATGATATAGGGGTATTTTGAATGTACATCCAGGGTGTTCCTTTCAAGACATGTATCATTTTAAATATGCCCTTTATTAGAATACTGCTCATACTTTTTTTGAGATTCTTTCGTAATACGTGCGTTAAGTAAAATCGCTACCAACAAAAACACTCCATATTCCCCCCTGTAGCTCCTATGATAATTACACTACTACAAACAAGTACAATTAATAGGAGCAACGAAACTAAAGAAATCCGTTCATAGTTCTTTGACATCTTCTCGTATTTTATGCGTTGTTTCCTTGCATCCATCTAAATTCCTCCTTAAAATTATCAATTTTCCTATAAAATAAATCTCGCCCTTAAAAAGAAAACAATCTATCGGTTCAAATAATTAATTTTTTTAAGCAACTAATTTATATAACGTAAAAAGAAATACTACCAATATTAAGCTTTCCGCTATGATAATCCCGACCCTCTCCTTTCTTTTAATCCCATCGCATCAGATGATATGTATATCCTATTATTATCAACAGAAAACAAAAAGGATCCTCCCTTTTCGTAAAGGATCATCCTTTTCTTCGTTCATTCAACAATTTTTAGGTATTCTTGATTAATTAAAATAACAGCCGGTCCATCTACAAGAATTCCACCAACTTCAATTTTTTCATAGGCCTCAATCTTAATAGAAGTAATCCCTTTCCGCTTCTTTAACTCGTTACTTAATTCTTGCGTCGGCATGTGTTTCATATCTTCACTCCTTCTTATTGTTTCATATCATTTTATTATGTTAAATGAATTATAAAAATGGTTTCTAGTTCTAGAAATTCCATCAATTTTTATCGTTGACCATATATTTAGATGTTACCAACTCGCGTATCTCTTTTATGAAAAGAAGATAAACAATTACTATTCACTGTCTCAGTAAATGTAGAAAATTCTTAAAGATAGAGATGAGATTGATTATTTTTTCTTCTAGAAATAATGACTTAGATATATATACCTAAAACAATGAAAGCCCTACCTCTCTTTCATCCTTACGGCTCCTTGTCCGTGCCAGTGTGAATCAGGATTGCAAAAATCAAGTGACTATTTGATCGAGTTATTTGATGAAACTTCGAACGTTCGTAAAAGAAATATAAAAATAAAAATGGATTAGATTGAAGTAATAACAAAAGAGGTTCCTACTCTAAAAGTGAGTTGAAGAAGTTGAATGTCTTTGAAATGATTTACTTTTAATAATCATCATATTCCCGAAAAATTCAAGATATTTTCGGGGGATGTAATACATTATCTATAATGAACCTTAACAGAAACTTTTTAATTGATTTTCAGTGATCCCTTTAATTAATCCCAGTTCACTAATCAAAAATTCATGTGCGTTATCCAACATTTTTTTTTCGCTTGTATTCAGTGCTTTTTCTTTTTTCATACGCATTAGATCACGTACAACTTCAGCACCTTCTTGTATTTCACCCGTTTTTATTTTGTCCGTGTTCACTTTATACCTTTGTTTCCACGGCAGTAATTCATCTGATTCTCCATGCTGAAAAATGTGTATAATGTGTTTTAATGCAAGTATATCAGTAACTGGGCGTATACTCGAACTTAATATTTTACCCATAGGAATCATGACTTGCATATTACTGATTGACATTTTTATAACAAAATACTGTTGTTTTTTCCCTGAGAATTCTTTTTCTTCTATGGCTTCAATTATACCTGCTCCGTGCATTGGATAAACAATGTTATCGCCAATTTGAAACATATAATCCACCTCCATATATGGTAACCTTCTTAACCTTAACATATATGTGATTTTTTATCAAATATTTTATAATATCATAAAATTATTTTTAGTGTCAACTACTTTTTTCTTTAAAAATTAAATTAAATAAAAAACACCCCCAAAACAATAGGGAGTGTGTCAGATTCTCAATAAAAGGACGGTCAATTTGCCCATATGCATCCTAAAATATCGATTAATTAACATAGATCCGTTTTCCCTTGAAAACGACCAAATCGATCCCGTATTTTTTTCAATCTTGTGTGGTACTCCAAAATCTCAATTCTTGCTTTTTCAGTTAGAGGTGCAATGGGTCGTAAGTCTTTTAACCCCCAATAATCAACCACTACATCAAGTACTTGATCAAAATATTGTAGTGGTCCATAATTCGCTTCTTTTGCAATTACAGTCATTCTATTTTCAAAATCAGGCATGACAGCACCTGGCATTTTAAAATTCCTAATCACATTGGCAATATGATAGCAATAATTAGGTTCTAATTCCAAATGTGTTCGAATGACGTCTCGATAAAACGCATAATGAAGAGTCTCATCTTTGGCAAGACGGCGTAATAATGTAGCAAGATCTGGATCGTGCTTACTTGCAATCTTAGCTACATTATTGTAAAACACCATCGTTGCAAGTTCTTGTAGCGTCGTATATGTCATTGCTTCGATTGGTGTGTGAAAATCGGGCTCAAATCCACCCTCAACGACTGACTTTCTTAATTCATGTAATCGTTTAGGGTTCACACTTCGAGTGAGTAGTAAATATGTCTCCAATAAATTCGAATGTTGATCCTCTTCTGAAGTCCAAGTATGAATAAAGTCTGTAATAACAGAAAGGGACCCTTTAAAAGTCGCAGATAAATACGTTGTAAACCATGGTAAATTCACTTCTGTTAATAAAGCTGTTTCAATGGCCGTAATTACACCAGAAGGAAGAGTAACTTGACTTTCATCCCAAGGAACTCTTTTAAAGTCCATTCCCTTATCCCATGGTAAAAACTCATGATAACCCCAGTCTATCTTCTGCGCTCTTATTTTATGTTGTTCATACAGTTCTTTTAAACGTGGTTCTAATCGGAAATCTAAATCATTTGTTAGCATATATAAGTACCCCCTTTTCTTATCATAGATAATCATCCTATTTTTACATTCATTTTTATCCTTAAAAATTTTCTACAAATAAATATTACTTTCCTTTTTTTAAGTCCAACATAATAATTTTGTAAAAAAACTCCTTAAGAGCGCTATGTTTTTATAGGATTTTTTCATATAAAAAGGGATACTGAGGATAACATTCATGGATGAAGATACTCGTCATGTTTTAAATCTTGGTGAGTGTAAAAAGGTGCATGCCTATAAAGAATCGTTTTATTGTGGTTTTAAAATGAAGCTTGATAATTTTAAAAAAGACTGATTATTTATAAAAAAGATTGATAAGAAATCCTATTAGCTTTAAGAATTAATAGGATTTCTTATTTCACTAACGGTACAGATTAGCTCATTAAATATCAGATTCCGAATAGTTAATTTAATATTTTGAAACATGTTATAATGTAGTCCAAGAGTATATTGCTTATCTAATTTTAAAAATTATTTGGAGGAATAATATGAAAATAAAGTTAGCTACGCTAGATGAAGTTAATCAAATAGAAATTTTATATCAAGAACTTTTTTTTAAAATGTCAAACTTTCAGCCGAAATATATAAAGCCTGCTAAGCAGGATGTAGAGTTTATCAGGAAGACAATCAATGAAAAGGATTCGGATATTTTAATAGCTGAAATCGATAACGGTACAGTAGGTTTTTTACTTATTCAAGAACTAATCACACCATCCTATAAGTGTTTGGTTGAACATAAATACGCTTTTATTACTGATATAATTGTTGGAACCAAATATCAAAATCAAGGAATTGGTTCCGCTTTGTTATTAGAAGCAAAAAAATGGGCTGAAAATCGAAATTTAGATTACTTAGAGTTAAATGTACTGTCTGAAAATATTGGCGCTATTACTTTATATGAAAAGCAAGGATTCAAAGATGTAAGACATACAATGCGCTATGAATTTTCATTGAAAAGACATAAGGAGCATTAATGTATTGAGAAACTATTTATTACAGGTGCGTTAGTACAATAAGGAGTATTAAAATAATCAAACTTTTTTTAAAAAAACTCGTACCTAGCTATAAAAGAAACTCCATTTTGATCACTCTTTTTTCAAAATGGAGTTTTTCTATTTATTGTTAAATAAAGATTGATAGTATTTTATACACATTATCAACTTATTTAGACGTAAGATCCAATTTATTAGATTAAGCGCTTGAAAAACAAATACAGTTGATGAGATAGCCTTAAACGACAATTCCCAACAAGATTACTGTACATTAGCTATGATGAGTTAGACCTTATTTTTGGAAACAGTATACAGCTCAAAGGGAAGAGGCGATAAACATGCAGTCAACGGAAGCTCATATGAAGGAAAAACAACGTAGAGAAAAAATAGAAATAATATTTAGTCACAGGGTAAAAGGAGAGAGTTATTTTCATGGTTCCTCCTATCAATGGAAAAACATTGTATACCAAAATTTTAATAAGATACAACAAAAAGAGTTGAAAATGGAACAACTCATTTTCGAAATGGAAAAAGAAGGGATTCTATTTGCGCAGCACCGTTCACTCATACACTATCCCGTCATTGATTTTATTAAATATATAGCTAAGGTTTATAAGAAAACCATTGAAATACAATAAAAATGATTATATTTTTAAAATAAATAATTATATTCAAAGAAAACCTTTACAAAAAGTTTATTTTTGAACATTGTTAACAAAAAACTCAAAAACTCATTCAAATATTTTTTATTCAAAATACTATTCGTTTTTGTTATAATAATAACCATAACGTATTATAGTCGTTTGTATATCTTCAGATTTTGTGAAATTTATTACACAAAAAGACAGCTCTTAATTAGAGTTGTCTTTTATTTTTTCTCGATATATATAATACTGTTCTCACCAACCCTTTATACGATGATTTTATCATAAAGGGTCGTTAAAGTTAATTTGATTTTGACAATAGTTTTGATAACGTATTTAAGCGATTTAGAAGGGTTAAATTTCTCTCACTTTACATTTATCAAAAACCATCGTTTTTGAAACACTTATAAATAATAAATCTAATAATTATGTACTTTGTAATAGGTAAGAGTTTATGATAAAAATAGGAAATATCCCAAAAAACACACGAGGGGCGTTGATTAAGATTTTTTTTAAAGACTTTAGCTACAAAAATGAAGGTGATTATTTATATCCAGTTGAGTATTATCAATTTCGCCAAGCAAGCACACATAATACATTCAAAGTTGAACTATTATGTTTTGATGATCGTTATGATTTCCATTTAACAATTGATAATGAAGCTATCCCTTCAAAGTATAGACTTGTAACAAGCATCTCCTTTGAAATTTATGAAGAATTTGGATTTGAGCCTTATGATTTTAGTTCTAAACACGCTACTCTACAAAGGGCAATTGATATGGCAAGTGCAATTGCAAAGAAATATTGTGAAAATCCAGTTAATCAATAATAAGTAAAGACCGGATATTATATCCGGTCTTTTTTGTATTTGCTGTATATTAAGGTGATTTTTCTGTTAAATTATCACAATTATTAATGCGTCTTTTAAATTTGAGGTTAAGGACTCAAATTTAAAAGAAAAAGAGAACCCAAATGGATTCTCTTTTCTTGGCATATTTACAACATGGAGAATACTGAGACAACTCTTTCAAAACTTTATTAGGGGAAAGTTTTGAAAAATGCTCTTATAACAATACTTACATAAATGTAATATATAGTGAATTGATAGAATTAAGACTGACTATTCTTAATTCTTAAAAAACTAAATCCTCGCCATACTAATGTAGTTAGATATCCAGTACTTCATGAAACATTAATAGAAATTGAAATTATTCTTCGTCTATCTCGTATTCATTAAGATATTAATAATTGGATGTATCTGTTCATGAATATGGTAATCTGATTAAGATTCTCACTACACAAGTCCTACCCACCAGAAATTAGTGAAAAAGAGGAAACTGTTGGGATAAAGCACCACAAGAATCGTTTTTGGGCTATCTGAAAGATAAAGCATATATAAAACCTTACGAGTGTTTTACTGAGTTGAAACAAGAGATAAAGAGATATATGACATACCTTAATTATTATAGATATCACTGGAATTAAAAAGGATTGGAGATGCTACAATAAATTGCACACTAAGTTAAAAGAAAAAGGTGATTCAGTTTATGAGTAGAAAAGTCTATAATCGTCAATTTAAATTGGCTGCAGTCCAATTACTATTGGAAGAGAATATATTTGTGAAAGAGGTTTCAAAAGAATTATCTATCCATTCGAATGCTCTTTATCATTGGATAAGTGAATATGGAGAAAGTGCGTTACCATTGGGAATTTGTTTTACCCACATTTTCAATGGAGTAGCAATTGGCATTCTTAGTTCTTTAGCAATTGCATCATAGCTCCGTCCATCATTTTTATACAAATGTACAGCTTTCAATTTAAATGTCTCTGCATATTTTTGAAATGTTGTTCTTTTTTTGCCATTAAAATATCCCTTCAAGTATAGTGTAACATTCCACATTAAGAATGTAGTCTTTTTACACTGTCTACTTAAAAGGGATAATACCAACTAATATTACCTTACTTACACCAGCTTTAAGCAATAAATTTCTAGCGGTTTCAAATGATAACTTTTAGTATGTACATTATAATTATTTTTTATGAAAACCTTGTGTAATTCGATCTAATATAATTGCAATTACTACAATAGCAAGGCCTGCTTCAAAGCCCATACCTATATTAACTTGTGTAACCGACCGATAAACGTCTACGCCAAGACCTGGTGCACCGACAAGAGATGCAGTGACAACCATTGATAGAGAAAGCATAATACTCTGATTTACACCAGCCATGATTGTTCCAGTTGCAAGTGGAAGCTGTACTTTGAATAGTTTCTGTGACGATGTTGAACCAAAGGCATTAGCTGCTTCAATTAAATCTTCTGGTACTTGCCTAATCCCTAACTCAGTAAAGCGAATAGTAGGTGGCATTGCAAAAATAACAGATGCAATAATACCTGGTACTACTCCAACACCAAAGAATGTAATTGCCGGAATAAGATAAACAAATGCAGGCATTGTTTGCATAAAATCAAGAGTTGGTTTTAAAAATTTGGAAAACCTTTCGTTCTGAGATGCCAAAATCCCAATTGGTATACCTATAATGATAGAGATAATAACAGACGTCAAGACAAGCGCTAGTGTTTGCATGGTCTGTTCCCAATAGTTAACGTTAAGGATAAACAGAAATCCAATTAAAGAAAATACTATCAGTGAAGTTTTACGGGAGGTGTACCAAACTAATAGGCATGTGATTGTAATAAAAATAATGGCTGGGATAAATATTAATAGATTTGTTAATAAATCAACAAATCCTCCGATAATAAAAGAAAATCCTTTGAAAAACCCTTCAAAATGCTGATACAAACTTGTAACAAGTGTATCAACCCATTCTCCTAAAGGAATCCGTGGAATACTATTCATTATCATTCACCTCTTCCTCTATATTTCCTGCTAAAGCTTGAATAATACTTTCACGCTTTATTATCCCTCGTAATCTATGTTTATCATCTAGAACAGGAAGAGGTAACTTTGCCTTAACCATTTTTATATACATTTCTTCTAATAGAGTATCTAAATAAACAGGAGGAATGTCTGTTACTAATAAATCCGCTATCGGAACCTGTCTTTTAACAGCTTTACTAGCATTATCAGCAGTTAAGACACCTAAAAACTCATGTTTCTTATTCACTACATATACGCTAGAAACACTAGCATTTTTCATGATTTGGAGTGCAACACGTGGACCGCGATCAATTAATAAGGTTTCCGGTCTTTTCATAATGGATTCAGAGGTTAAAACTTTTCCTAAATTTACATCAGCAACAAATTGCTCTACAAATTCATTTGCAGGGCTCACCATAATTTCTTCTGGTGTTCCAATTTGAACAATTTCTCCGTCTTTCATTAAAGCAATACGATCACCAATTCGGAGTGCTTCATCTAGATCGTGTGTAATAAAAATAATCGTTTTTTTCATTTTATCTTGCAGTTCTAATAATTCATTTTGCATTTCTTTTCGAATAATCGGATCTAAAGCACTAAATGATTCATCCATCAGTAGGACATCTGGATTATTTGTTAGTGCTCTTGCGATACCAACACGCTGCTGCATACCACCGCTAAGTTGTTCCGGATAACTATCTTTATTGTTTTCTAGACCTACTAATTTTAGAGATTCTAACGCTTTTGTTTCTCGTTCTTCTTTTGATACTTTTTGTATTTCTAAACCATATGCAACATTTTGTAAAACCGTTCGATGAGGGAATAAGGCGAATTTTTGAAATACCATACTCATTTTGTTTCTTCTTACTTTTCGAAGAGATTCTTTTCCCATTGTTGCGATATCTTCACCATCAATATATATATGGCCAGAAGTCGGTTTGATTAACTGATTTAACATACGAACAAGTGTAGATTTCCCACTACCGGATAATCCCATAATGACAAATATTTCACCAGCATAAACATCGAATTTTGCCTGGTTCACGCCAATATTCATACCAGTTTCTTTTAATATAGCAGCTTTGCTTTTTCCCTCTTTTAGTAAAGCGATTCCTTTAGAAGGATTCTTTCCAAATACTTTTGTAACGTTTTCAACACGTAATTTCGTTTCCTTCATTCTTTCACTCCTTTTCTTTGACTCTAAACAAATACTGTAACTATTTCTAAACCAAATAGTACATTACAATAGTTCATCAAAGACTTTTTTTTATTTTTTTGTTAAGCTATTAATAGTTAGTTTATATTATTCATAGTTATAATTATAAAATATTTATTTATAATTATAAAGTATTTAGCTTTACTGAAATAATTTTCTACGTTAGTTAAAGAAGAAATATCTAATCATAGAGACTAGGAGGAGCTTGATGAAGAAAAAAATATGGCTTCTGTGCATACTATTATTAATTAGCATAATTACTACTTCTTGTAGTGGCGCGAACAGTAATGCAAAGGGAAAAATTAAAATTGGTGTAACGAGTTGGAAAGAAAACATAGCTACCGCAAATATGTGGAAAGTATTACTTGAGGAAAAAGGTTATAAAGTTGAATTGTTATATTTAGAAAAGGCAGCCGTTTGGACCGGGGTAGCACGAGGAGATGTGGACGCCA
Source organism: Bacillus sp. AR13-1 (assembly GCF_008042285.1). Classification (NCBI taxonomy): domain Bacteria; kingdom Bacillati; phylum Bacillota; class Bacilli; order Caryophanales; family Bacillaceae; genus Bacillus; species Bacillus sp. AR13-1. The sequence goes on along the minus strand of NZ_QNUA01000002.1, from coordinate 33,608 downwards.
ACTTAGAGGTCTGGCTACCAATTACTGATAAGCCATTATATGAAAAATATAAGGATGATGTTGTAATAAAGTCAGCGTGGTATAAAGGTACTGGTCTTGGTTTAGTTGTTCCTTCATACATGACAGATATCAATAGTATTGAGGATTTGAATGCGAATAAGGATAAATTTAACAATAAAATCATTGGTATTGAACCTGGCAGCAGTTTAATGGGCTTAACAGATAAAGCGATACACAAATATGGGATAGAGCTAAATCTTGTTCAATCTTCAGAAGCCGCTATGATGAGTGAATTAAAAAAAGCATATACTCAAAAGAAACCCATTGCAGTAACATTATGGAATCCACATTGGGCTTTTTCAGAGTTTGATCTTAAATATTTAAAAGATCCTAAAAAGGTGTATGGAGAAAAAGATGATATTTATTACTCTGTTCGTAAAGGATTTGAAAAAGATTATCCAGAGCTTATAAAGTATTTTGATAACTGGAACATGACCGATGAGCAACTCGGAACGTTGATGACCATGATTAATGAATCGAATGACCCTGAACAGGCCGCTGAAAAATGGATAAAAAAGAATAAAAAATTAGTAGATACATGGATGAAAAAGTAATCATTTATGGGGTACGGCAACCATTCCTTCTTTTTGGAGCCACTCGTAAATACAAAGAAAGAGAAGTGATGTTTTCATATAATCATTTCTCTTTCTTTTTATTATATTCAAGTGGAAACATTATCAACCGGATATTATTTTATTAACCGTGAGATGGTACCTACGGTACAACCTCAGTTTTCGTGATTTAGTCGAAATGATAGAAGAACGCGGGCTATCCCTGGCTCATACAACTATCATGCGATGGGTTCATCAATATGGTCCCGAATTAGATAAGCGAGTACGACGTCATCTTAAGTCAACCAACGATTCTTGGCGAGTCGATGAGACGTATGTGAAAGTCAAAGGTCAATGGATGTACCTATATCGTGCTGTTGATTCAAAAGGATATACAATTGATTTTCATTTAAGTAAAACAAGAGATCATAGGGCTGCAAAGCGTTTTTTCAAGAAAGCTTTGCAGTCTTTTCATGTTTCAAAGCCCCGTGTGATTACAGTGGACAAAAACCCGGCCTTTCCTATAGCGATTGAAGAGTTGAAGACAGAGAAAAAGATGCCTGTGGGCATCCAAATAAGGCAGGTAAAATACCTTAATAACATTGTAGAGCAAGATCATCGTTTTATTAAAAAGAGAGTTCGTTCAATGCTAGGATTGAAATCTTTTCGTACAGCTAAATCTATTCTTTCAGGAATAGAAGCGATGCATATCATTAAAAAAGGCCAACTTATTTTACGGGACAAGTCTGTCAAAAATGAAGTGAAGTTTATTCATCAACTATTCGGAATGGTTGCATAAGAATAGATTCCATTAGGAATCTATATACCTCTTTCAAATAAATACAATCTTTGCACCAGAACCCACTTTTCTATCACTATCCCCTGCTAATATAATAGAAGATTTATTTAAATGATATTATGATGAAGGGATAGCTATTAAGCTATCCCTCCTCTGCATTTATTATTGTTACTTAATTAGAGAATCCCATTGATATTAGTGACAAAAATGTGATGTGATTTGCAATGTTTGCACCTCAAAAGGGAACCCGCTAGTAAGTAACTGCCCTCTTTTTATTACTGATTTCTTTTAGAATATTTCAAAGGATTCTATTTCTCTCTCATTTGATTATTCTTACATTTTTTGAACTTCTTGTTTTACCTGTTTTTCTTGTATTGATACCTGATTATTATCAGATGTCATTTTATATCCAAAATAAATTACAAAAAACAACAAAATAATTATCCAAATACATATAAACACTTTATAAGAATTTTTCACTTTATATACCTCAATCACTCTATTTAAATCCATCTCGAGATTAATTTTTTAATGCTGTTTATAATTACCAATCTCTTCATTTATTTCGATACACTCAAATGCAAAAGTAGCTGTGCAGCAATTAGACTGAACCTTAAATATGTACTAAATTATGTGGGGAAGGAAGTACATTTTATATAATCTCATTACCTAAAAACCCCTATATAGTTGGTATTCTTCTTCTTTTAAGACAGAAAGGATTTTTAATATAATGTATGAAGTTCTAACTCAGACTTCTTACTACACACACTCTTACGCACATAGAAATAACGCTTTTAGTATATGATTTGTAACGAAAAATAAATAACAAGAAAACAAAATGAAACAAAAGTAACATAAAGTAACAATTTTGTAACATCAATGTAACATATAATTTTTTAACATACAATAGTTTTTTTACAGTATTTTTTATAAGCATATACTCATTGAACATCTGCCTTCCTTACAATATATCCCCAGATACTTTAAATACCGTTGCTATCCCTTCGATGTATTTTTCAGGCTAGATACAGTTTTTTATTTACTACTATTCTTAAAACTACATTGGTTTGAGAGCTTTCTTTTCAACCTCTCATATTTGCAACATTGTCTTCTTCATATGTCACTTATTACATAATTCCTCTAAAAATATGTGTATCCTATGCTCTCTTATAGTATCTATGCACTACAACTCAATAAATAAGCACACCCTCTTCAATAGTAATCTCAAGATTCGTTCCGCTTTCATTTTCGTGCACTCTACTTTCACACAAAGGAGAATTGACAAATAAATAAGTGCTAATATAAGAAATATATATAATGCCATACTTCATCAATATTGTATGCTTGCTTGTTTCTTTCATCTTTCACAACAAATTCTATATGATAATAGGTGCACTTCTTCTATTCATGAAGTTTTTGATGTACCATTATGACTCTCTCAATTCTGTCAAAACAGTCACTTCTTTTTTTATTTTTTCTTTCTCAAATAGTTCTGATTTTCCCATTGATTCTTTTACCATAAATGTATAACCGCCATAAGATTGTTTGGATTGTAGAGGTAAATCTTTATTTTCGATGACGGATTGTATATCAAATCGTTTTACACCAAAAAGTATACCTACTTCTGTTTCATCCATCATAGCTAAACAACACAGTGATACTGTCGCTCGTCTCTTTACTTTGGTTGCACAAGTCATCAGTGTATGAGCTAACTGAGCGGGACTAAGTTTTCTTCCAACTTCTGTACTAATAGGAACTGCACCTATAGCTGTAGTTCACTTACTTCCCTTAAACCGAATAAAAGCAAACGACTCTGTAAATGGATCTAGTCCATATTTTCTGCATACAAAATGATAATATTGCCGCTTTTCTTCCTCTGCTAGCTGTGATAAATCACTATTTATTGCCAATCTACCTAATATAATTTGTATTTCCTCAACCACTGTTGGTCTTTCCTTCGTACTAGGTATAAAAGAGCGTTCTAATATATTCGGAAACGTATTGAGTTCTTGCTTTTGTTTCTTATAATAAGTGACAATTTTTCACTTTGAGCTGACCTTACATAAGGCGTGTCTTACTTGAGACAGATTAACTTTGACTCCTTTGTTTAAAAGATAACTGTACAGCTTTCGATACCCCATTCACCCTTTTAAAAGTTTAAATTGCATGACAATATAAGCCACTGTCTTTTTACGTCTTTTCTTATTTTCAGTAGGCTTACGATGAATAAAATCTATGTATATATAAAATAACCTTATATTTATTATGAGGAGCATTTATGGTTGCTGTTGCAAAGTTAAAAAAGCATACTCAGATTAATAAATGAATAATATTTCAAGTAATTGTTTTGGTGTATTTCATGCTGAAAAGCAGGAGCTTGATTAAAGATTTCTTCTCTGTTTTTATAGGCTCAAGTGCAAGGAACGGAGAAATTTATCGACATGAGGCATTACAATTGGCAAAAGGAAAATTTGTATGTTATCTGAGTGACGATGATTCATGGTTTCCTGATCACTTACAATACATGGAGCAAGCTTTATCCAAAGCAGATTTTGTACATAGCCGCTATATGGCTATTGTGAATAAGTAACAAATGATGGCCATTCAGGGATCATTGGAGGAACTTGAGACTCGCGATCGTATGTTGAAAGAGTCATATAAATTTTAGTCCTACGATTGCTGGACACCGCATAGATACCTACCATCGTCTTCTTGAAGGATGGAGCCCTGGACCAGAGGATGTGTGGAGTGATCTTAATATGTGGCGAAAATTTCTAAAGCTAGATAATATAACTTTTCATTCAATACCAGCTGTAACTGCTCTTATTCTTCCTTCTCCCTTTAGAACTAACATGACATTACAAGAAAGAGAAGCAGAAACGGCATTTTGGGCAAAACAAATTCGTTGCCAATCTTTTCGTTCTACTATTCAAGATACATTTTTTACACTCTAATTCTAGATGGTCCTGCTGCAAAGATGCCTAAAATGTAGAAAGAATTGGATGAAGGGATTATAAATAAAAAGTCGATTTCCTGTACGTTAAGAAATCGATTTTTTAATGAGTATTTTATGTCTTGATTAGAAACGAGCTTAATTAAATAAGTCCTGTGTACTTCTTGTAATACGTGCTAATTCAGTAACTACAATTACATCACCTTCACGCAGATTCTCTAACATGCGTAATAACTCTGGTCCGTCTGTTGTAGCTCCACTAACTTTTTTTTCAAACACATAATCACATCCATAATCACTCAATTGTTTGAGTTACCTTGCTAAGTTCTGATCTTGTGTTGGTACACGAGCATATCCGAGAATCATTCCGTTTCTCCCCTTTTGTCCGTTTAAGTGTCCGTAAATTAACTATAGCTTAATAACAGCATTTAATTTCCGTACATGTAAACCGAACAAATAGGTTGTTGGAAAATAAGGGTTCTAAATATGTCTAATTTGTGAACAAACATAATTCAAAATAAGTACACCCATATTGGACGTTTTATCCTCTATTTTCGTTCGCTGTGTTCGTTTGTTTTGTTAGACCTTAAACCGAATCGCAACTATATTCTTCATATTTAGTAAGTAGCAATTTAGAAAACCTATAAATAAAAAAAAGAGTGCTGTAAAGAAGCACACTCATTCAAAGGACTTTACCAATCCTTACGCTTATCACAATCACAGTCACGATCATGATTACGTCTGCGACGACATTCATCACAATCACAGTCGCGGTCACGTCTACAACGACGGTCATCACAATCTCTATGTCTGCGTCTGCAAAACATTAAATCATCCCAAAATCTATTACAATCTCTGCAATGTCTGAAATTACAATTACATCCCATAAATATGATTACCTCCTCTTAACTTTAAGATTCATCATATTCTATGCTTAAAAACAAAAGCAGCTTGTTTACTAGTCTACTTTCTGCATTTTAAAGTAATAATATTATTATCTAATCTTTAAGTTTCAAATCTATTTCATCCCTTAATAACAAATAAGACGCTAAACCAATATAACGGCAGCGCCTACGATAATTGCTATTGGTTTAATCATTACTATGGTAGTAATCCTAATTCACGTTGAATCCCAGATAACGTATGTCCATACGCATAACCTACAATACGAATACCTGGAGCGTATCTATGCTCTAAGTCTTCATTGTAAGTTTTCTTGTAATACTCTAATTTTAAAGTAATATTGTGTTTATCATTAATTATTAACTCATCAACTAGGGAATTCGTCCATTTCGATCTGTACAGCTACATAGTTAGCATCTGCATTTGCAGCCTCATTAAAACACTCTTCTAAACCTTCTAATGTTAATTCCATCGTTCATCCTCCTATTTAAATATCCATTTTGTTCAATAAAAAAAGAACACTATAAAGTGCCCTAAGCTTCTGAGTATTAAATATACGACAATGCCCAGCCCGTTCTAATGGCGCAACATAAAAGAGCTTTATAGCGGAATATATATAGCTCTCGGAAAAGGAATAAGTTGGTTGGCATTGACTCGATATTGTATGTTTGGGAATTCCTTATGTGCAATAAAAAAAGAGCCCTATAAGGTGCTCGTCCGATACGATTATAAAGAATGAATACGTCGTGTTCAGTTATTAGTATATGCTTGTCTCATTCAAAGTTTTACTGGTTTAATGTGTAATTTCTATATAACAAAGAAAAAAGCACCCGTTTTGGATGCTTAATGTATACTAATATAAATATTGAATAGCTCTATTGATAGACTTTCTAGAACAATGAATATACTAGCTGAAGCTGATCTATATCCAATATTCTTTCCTGTAACATTAATAGTAATCTCCGCCAAATGGGTTTGCACATCATCTTTTTCAAAAATTTTATCTTCAACCTTTTCAATTATTGCTACATTATCTACTTCTTTAAAAGTTTTCAGCAATTTTGTTTCTAATAAAGTAAAATCAAAATTTTCATCTTTAACTACATCAAATTTAATCTTCATTTTTCTTTCCCCATTTTTAACCAGTCAATACATTAACATCAGTATAATTATATATACTTTTATTATATAATTCAAAAGTTATGTTTTACAAAACTCCCCATAGTTCACATATTTAATAGAGAGAAATTAAAAAAAATGGCAAAAGTTCCTCTTCCAAGGTCAAGATAACTGTCAACCTTCTCCAAGCCACCGCAACACTATATAACATCTACATGCTTCACATTTGGTTAGTTCGGTGACTGGGAGAAGACTAAGAATCTTCTCGTTTATACTCCGTGGAGTCGGCTCAATACTTCGGCTACTTAATGTCATTTTCACCAATTTCGTTTACACAACGCTTAAAGGATTAATATCAAGACGTGTATATTTATTCCGACGCCTTGTTTGAACCAATACACTAGAGGGACGGAGGGGAATATACCGCTGTATTGGCTCAAACAAAGAGCGAAAGCTCTCTGCTCGTTTAATCGTTTAAGAAGAACAACCTGACTTATACTAGTTACTGTCGTGAGCAATTACCAATATAATTGAGTTATTTCTTTTTGCTAGGAGACGCGGTCCATTCAATCGAACAGACCAACATCCCCACTTGTAAAACAATCCAGTTTTAACATAGAAATCAAGAATTCACATGACAGGTGTGATTTTACTACCTATGAGTTTACAAACGAAAGGCGGTACGTTTATACACTCAATGAGAAGTAAAATATAAATAATTTCGGGAAGCTCTTATCCCCTCTAGCCTCCGCGTCACCGAGTAACGTTATTATAATGGGAACGCTATCCCCAAAACGTATTCTCTTTTCAAAGAACTGTTTATAGGAATAGCTTATAATTTTCACGGTTTTATTTAGTCCCCCAAAAAGTTCGCATTTTGTTCGCTATTTTTAGATTATCCCTAATGCCGTAGCAATCAATTTAACCGCACTTTGCTTCTTCTCATAGAAATATGTCTTCTTGAGTAGTAGATTATGATAAACATCCGAGTCTTTTACCCTTTCGTTTGTCAGAAACTTCCGCTCTACAATATTACGCTCATCTTCATCTAATAAATTGTTAAGTGCCTTTTCAACCTGCTGCACCTTCCATTTACTCGTGTTCCTTGAATCACGTATTTCCGGAAACAAGCTGATTCCTTCTTGCTCCACTTCATTACTAAATCGCATCTTGAGTGCCCTGTATTCCTTTAAAATGCTCACTACTTCCTTCTGTACTTTCTTATCATCGATATCCGGTAACAAAGATAATTGTCTCTCCAAGTTGGAATCCCCCTATTTCAAATTTAGGTTTTTACATTCACATCAGGTACGTGAAATTTTACTATCAAATTACTGAATAAGGGAACGATGACTACAATACAGCCCCCACCACACTGTTAGTCATTGTTCCGCTATCCATTAAGCCTTTAGCAATTTACGTTTCTTGTTATTCATCTTCTCTTTTGCTGCTTCAATGTTATTTGCTACCCTTGTATGGTCCTGATCAATTTGAATCATGCCTTCTAACATCGCTGGAATTATTCCTTGTTCATCGATGTATTGCAAGTAATCAACTGGCGCTCGTTCTGTCTGCTCTCGGTATAGACTTCTTGCCCTTTGGTTGTCGCGACATCCTTACATAAGATTGGATGATTGATAGTGGTACAACAAATACCGACTTATCCTTACTAAACTCTATAAGAAAGAAGCATATTGCTCCCATCTTTTCTGCTTTCTCCAGATAATCCAACTGGTGCTGCGCAATGTTCTTTAAATCAAAGCGATTAGCATTTTCTGTAGACTTCGCTTCAAATGCGATAGCTCGTCCCTTATACACGCCGTCATAGTCTACTGTACTTTTAGCTTCATAGAATCCATTTAGTACACGGCCACCTTTACTTTTTAACACCTTCACAGGAGTCGGACGCTTGTTTATAAGCGCCACTCTCCCTCTTTGATACATTTCATTCGCTAGATTGATAATCTTTTCAAATGCCATTCCACGGTTACCTTGTCCCATTTTTATTCCTCGCTTTCTATTCAAAGGATTATTTTGTTCAGATTCTGAAAGAATGTTAATATTCTTCATAAAGGAGGTCTACTGATGAAAAATTCATGGAAGAAAGTTTCTTTTATTGCTTTCATAGTAATTGTCCTTTTAATAATTTTATATTTTGGCGGTATGTCACTTTTTTGGAACCAGCCTTGAATAAAACCCAATATTCCGTCAATACTGTAGATGACATTAGATTTTCTCCTTGTTCCCCCTTGGAGAACCGAGCAGTTAGCTTTTGCTAGCTGCTCTTTGTTTGTAAAAAGCACTCAATTAACTGGGCATACATATAATATTCTGTGTTCCTCTCTCTATACATTGAAATAGTCTTTACAAATGGATAATCTCGTCACAAGAGCACTTTATTAAGTTCTCTTTTTGGGTTTTAAACTAATGAAAAATGAAATTTTTACCATAAATGTAATTGTTAAATATTTTACGCTTATACAGTATAATAGGATAGTTATTGTGTATTGGCATTAAGGGGAGCGTCCTGATTAAGCGCTTCTCTTTTTTTATAAACCAGCATTTTTATTGTAATCTTCCTCTGTATATCTTCTTGATCTGCGCTTCAGTGAATCCCTCGTACACAGCAAACACTTCAGGAAACTCACTTAAACACAAATCGATGATAGTATTATCTGTCGTGCGTATATAAAAGTACTTAACCAATCCGATGTAATCATGGTGTAGGTAATAACTCTTAATCTCGTAGTGATAGTTATTAGCTTCCAAGACTTCGTACAATTTGTTTTTCGTTTCATCCATATCGAACATGGATAACTGCCCTTCGATCTCCACTTGTTCTAACATTTCCCCATTCCGCTTTCGGTTAAAGCAGCGTTTTTGTTCAAAATGATGCCCTATCCATTTGGACACATTTACCAGTGTTTTTACCAAAAAATTCATGATATGGTTAATTAGTCGAGTACGTCATTACTTGACGATTACCCTTAGAGGCCCCGCAGACAATCGGGGTTTCTTTTATTTAAATAACGATTTTGTTCACTTTTATAGCTTACTATTCCTCATAGTTGTATTTTTCTTCTAGGACTTTTATAAAGTTAAAGTGTCCATCGAGATAACAATCATTGATATAACCCCCAAAATATATTTCATTAACTTCGCTTAAAGTAAAATTTTCATTTTTTCATTCAACCAAGTTCATAACATATTCTTTTCCTCCGATAAAATAATGATTAGGTGCCCCACGCGCATTTTATCCACTGGAAATAACACCTTTTACGTACTTAACTATTAGAAACTTCATTTCTGCTACTTCTGCAATAGCAATTTTGTTCACTTTTTTGATACATTTATGAAACATTCACATGTTATCTTCAATACGTTCGATCCTTTTTATAAAACCGTGTGAGATATACCAAAACAAGAATCCCTAGAGCCCTAACTCTAGGGACTCTTGTTTTTAAATAAGGATTTTGTTAAATATACAATTGAACCTTTTTACACTCTCCATATTACTAGCCCACGAAATATTCAGAAACCTTATGAAATTGTAATAATAATGTAAGGTTTCTCAATATGAACCAATGTATTTATGTAGTAAACTATTTATCGGCAATACATATAAAAGGAGAAACATTTATGACTTTTGAAGACAATCGTAAATTAGGCATTCAACAAGGGTGTATAGTAATAACAGATCAATCGCAATATCTTGTTGTTAAAAAGAATGAAAATTATTCTTTATTAAGCATCGCAACTGCGGAATGCATAAACTTTGAAGTTTCACTTGAACATCTTGAAGAAATGGTCCAAGTAGATTTAAAAGAAAAAATTCGAGATATCATTCCACCAGAGAATATTAAAATCGTAGCTCAAAACAGAATATAAAATGTATTTTCTAAGAGCACTTTCTTTAGTGCTCTTTTTTCGTGAATAGTTTCAAATAACTATTTTATTAAAAATCTTTAATGAGCTAATCCTTACAGTTTTGTAAGACTACTGTCACTAAAATCAATTTTTTCACTACAAACTATTTACCATAATTTTCCTTATACACAAACAATAAGGAGCGATTTAAAAATGTTTTTTTCTCAATTAAATATTGATGCTTTTCGAGCTATCAATAATTTAGGGAAGCAATATTCATCCCTAAACTCCACTATGGTATTTTTAGCGGAATATATGGTGTATTTTTTAGGTTTAATTATTATTGCTTATTGGTTTACTCAATCTAAAAAAAACAAAATGATGATTATTCAAGCAATAGTTGCTTTCGTAACTGCTGAAATAATTGGAAAATTAGCAGGGAATTTGCATTTGAATTATCAACCATTTGCAGTATTACCTAATGTTAATAAACTTGTCGATCATGCAGTAGATAATTCATTTCCTAGCGACCATACGATTCTATTTTTTTCAATTTGTTTTTCATTCTGGCTTGTTCGTAAAAAGGCTAGATGGTTATGGCTTGTACTTGCATTCTGCGTAGCTATTTCTCGTATTTGGGTAGGAGTTCATTATCCTTTTGATGTCATAACAGGAGCTTTAATAGGAATTATTTCAGCACTATTTTCATATTGGTTAACACCGAAAATTACATTCATCAAACAATTACTTAATCTTTACGAAAAAATAGAACAAAATGTAATACCCTCCAAAAACAAGTCGAAAAACTTTTGATTAATCTCACAAAGCTAAAAAGATTACATATATTACCGAGTATTTTTCAATATTGTCTTGATCGAAGAGCGCTCCCTTGGGCGCTCTTTAATTTTAAAATAACGCTTTGATTAAAATCTATGAATCCATTTCTTAGGTGAAAAACTTTTATAGAAACACCTTTTTTGGACAAATTTACCGGGTGAATTAGCGGAAATTTCGTGTTATTCTGAACTTGTTGAATAACCCAATACATTCAACAATGCTCTTGATTGCATACTTAGTATGCAATCATCCATCCAGATACCTTAGCTAATACCTCCCCCTAATCGTTGTTATAGCTAAGGTATCTTTTTAGATGCCCTGTGTGCAGGGCTTTTTCATTTCAGTGATGATGCTCTTTATCCCATCTAATTATCGATGCTTTCAGTCCAATTTCTTAATAAAATTCAAATTTGATTAAAGTAACTGTGTTTTTCGTTCTTCCATACGGATTACTTTTCCACTTTGAGGTGGTTGTATTAGTTGGACCTGACCATTTTTAACAACATATATTCCGTTTATTTTCAAATCTATTTCAGCTGTCATTTCTACAAGATTTTCTTTTCTAATTCCCACCAAGATCACTCCCATATGTTATAATTACTTTTTCGAATAATTATGTCGAGAGCAATCTCGGCTTTTTTGTTTGTCTACAAATATCGCACAACATTTTCTGGAACAAATGATTGTTCAAGTGATAAATGAAGCCGTATTGGAATAGGCTTTTTTTCATCCCGTGCTCGCTTACACATTTCCTCTGCTTCTTCCCAATCAAATTGTTTACCCTCCACTCGCTTATAACGCCAAATTCCAATTGTGTAATCTTCAAATAACTCATAACGCTCATCAGGCGCTGTCGTTGGTTTTAATTCATCAATCGCTTTGGCTTGACGTGGTATTTGTACAACAACGTCGGCAAAACGTAGTTTAGAATTTAATCGATGATCATGAGCCTTCTTAAAATCAAATGATACAACTGGTTCAACATCAAAGATTGTTAACTGCTTTGGCATTGCTTTTCCCCTCCAATACGTGCAAGCTTGCAATTAAGATTCCTTCACGCTGCGTTAACGTTAGTGGTTCTGGTGCAAATACTTGGGAAAGATATAAAGAGGCGAAAAGTTTCCTAGTGGAATCTAGTCTTAAGCAACAATTCCAAATAGTTGATGGATGAACTCCACTTGATTTTGGGCAGACTTGTCCAGTAAAATAAGTTACCTTTTTTTACCATATGCATAGCTTCTATTCCAGAAATAATGGCTGTAGCTGTACGAAAGGATTTCAATCCTAGCATCGAACGAACTCGCTTTTTAATAAATCGATGATCTTGTTCCACTATGTTATTGAGATATTTCACTTGCCTTAGTTGGATGCCTAATGGCATCTTTTTTTCTTTTCTCAATTCTTCAACTGCTATAGGATAAGCTGGGTTCTTATCGACTGTCTCGACACGAGGCTCAGAAATATGAAAAGACTGCAAAGCTTTCTTGAAGAATCGCTTTGCAGTCTTGTGGTTTCTTGCTTTGCTTAGGTAAAAATCGATGGTATTTCCTTTCGAATCGACAGCACGATACAGGTAACATCCATTGACTTTTTAATTTGATATATGTTTCATCAACTCTCCAAGAGTCATTGGTTTGCTTGAGATGACGACGGATTCTTTTGTCTAATTCAGGACCATACTGATGAACCCAACGCATAATCGTTGTATGAGCAACGGATAAGCCCCGTTCCTCCATCATTTCCACCAAATCACGAAATCTCAAGTTGTACCGTAGGTACCATCTTACTGTTTGCAAAATAATATCATGATGATAATGCTTCCACTTGAATAAATTTCGCTTTTCCATACTGATCACGCACCTTTTTAGAGTAATCGTATCAGTATGTCCAAGATTTAGAGATTACTTGAAATTATCTTGAAGTTTTCGCACCAGAACCAGAAAAAGGCACCTAAAAGGCGCCTTCTTCTTATGAGATAAAAATTATTTAGCTAGTTATGAAATAATTATTCTCTCAAATAGACGATATCATCAACTTATTGAAATTGTTTTCCATAAGGATAACGAGAATATCCAATTCGAATCTCCATTTCCTTGGTAACTTTGAACAGCTTCATAGATTTTCCCTTGATACTCTACTCTATCCCCTTTTGTATATGCTTTCCTCGGATCCCATTTTTCATAAGAGGTATTTTGCTCTTTTGTTTTTATACTAAGAACACTACTTTGAATAGACTGATTTCCAGCTGCATCTATAGCCTTCACAGTATATTTGTATTCCATGTTAGCAGTCAGTTTACTATCAGTAAATGTGGTTCCCTGTACCGTTTGAATGAATCTTCCGTCACGTAATATTTGATATTCTTTCACACCTACGTTATCTGTTGATGAATTCCATTTTAACTCTACGCTATTTGTAGTAATGTTGGCTGCTTGTAATCCTTCAGGCCGTGTAGGAGCTTCCGTATCTGGGCTAGGGTTAATAATTTGATCAACTTTCTTAAGACCATTAACTGTAACTTGATACACTATCTTCCTACCAAAGCTCTCCTGTATATTTTTATCCACATTTATAAGAGTCGCCCGGTTTCCACCCTCTAAATGTGTAAACTCAATATAGTCTCCGACTTTCATCGAAATTTTTTGTGTTTCAACATTTTGTTGCCTGTTTCCATAAATATCTTTATTATATACCACTTTTCCAGATGAATTTTGGACTTTCACACTCGCATATGTACTATCAAAGTAATGATGTGGTACACCTGCTTTTAATTGAATTTGCATTTCTTCTTTTGTCTTATTAAAATCCAATTTTGCAAACTCAAAATCTCCTATTCCTTTCATTGACCATACAAATTGGTTTCCCTCTAAAACATTATTTGATATATCTGGACTATATCCCAAATTTGACAGGATTGACTTTAAATCTGGCAAAACACCGATTTTATCTGTTAACGGATTTTGGGATTTGGTACCTGTATTTTGATTACTTAGTATATTTCTTAATTCAGCTGGTTTATATGGACGACCTAAATGTTCTTTAGCCACACCTTGTATTGAAGTCGCTGCTCCAGCAATAATTGGAGAAGCACTAGATGTACCACTAAAGCCTGTTGTATAGAGATTTTTAGTAATCCTATTAGGCTCAGCACGAGTTGTATCTACGTTTTCTCCCCAACCATAAACATCAATTCTACTACCATAATTTGAAAACCATAAACGTTTATGAGGAACAGTTGACGATGCGGCTCCAATCATTATAGCTCCTGAATCTTTAAAGTCCGGACTATTGCGATTTAATACCTGTTTTCCATTCCGATCTCTAAATTGATCAAGGTCATTAGAACCATTTGCCCCGGCTTCTATCACAATAATTCCTTTATCCGTTCCAGCTCGTATTGCATCAAAGATATCTGGCTGTACTTCAACAGGTAAATATTTATCTCCATATCCATCATATGAAGCTTGTGCCTCTAATAATAAAATATCCCCAGCTTGTAAATTATGTACAGCATTTATTATCGCATCAGCCGTATTATACGACCCATCACCTCTTATTTGGGATACTACTTTGACCTTAGCCTTTGGTGCAATTCCTATATTACCAATCTTATTATCTTCAGCAGAAACAATCCCAAGAACAGATGTTCCATGACCAACGTGTTGATCTATATTTCTACCAGATATAAGCTCAACTTTTTGATTTACTAAATCTTCATGGTCTAATAACCACCCATACTCCATATCTACAAAAGTAGTTCCTTTTCCATCTCCACCTTTAATGCTCCATGCATAAGATGCATTAATCCCATATGGTGCTTCCTTAAGATATCCCTGGTTTAAAAATCTTGGATCGTCGTAAGGGTTAAGCGATACAGTAGGTAATTGTACTTCTGGTAAAAGAGTTGGTTTTTCTTGCATATATACTTCTTCAACAAGATAAGATTTCTTAAACTTGTCCATCAATGTTTCAGCTGTTACTTTATTAGGTACTTCTACAATATAATAATCTAGTAAATTAGAAGATGATTTTTTTTCAGTTTCCCTCGTATCTTTATCAATATTTTCAATCTCTTTTGGGTCCACAGATGTAAATAAACGTTTTAATGTTAGCTGTGGAAATTCAGAAAAGATTTTTACTAATTCCAGATCGCTATCTTCGTTTTTTATTTGTTTCTCAAGTCCATCCTTATACGGGAAATTCACTTCACTTTTAAACTTTACAATAATTTGATCTTCTTCTTTAATATCTGCCTCAGATTGACTTATATTTTTTACAGGACCTTTCGAATCTGCATACACTACATTGGGATTTTCATGAAACTTAATTAGCTCTAATCCTGTAAAGGCCGTAAGTGCAATCGTAGAAACGAATATCCTTTTTATAAATTTCATAATGAATACCTCTGTTCTTATTTCTTTATATAACAATTTATAGATTTTTAAAGGTTCTACTTTGAATAAATAACTCAACATCACTTGTGTGTATTCATAAATTATTTTAAAAAATCTTTTATTATACACTCAACAGGTTGTTTATTTTTTATATACAAATGAACTGTTAACACCTATACCCTACCCTTCAAACAACACAACAATTGTCCTCATGATATGAAATATAAGTGAAAGCCCTTTGAAAAACGCCAAAAATATTAAAAATTCACTTATAAACAACCGGATAATTTTATTTCTATATTACTTTATAAATAATTCTTTCTAATTGCTAATATTTTCATAGTAGATGGCGACACGTTTTTCTAACCATATTAATCTTATTGGACAAAAAAATGATGAATGTGATGTTAAAACTAAGACAAGCTACCTATAATGGTAGTTGTGCAGTTTGTGAGATAGAAGAATGTAATTTGTATGCTACGATCTGACATAATTCTAATTGTATGGAATGTATATTTCTCCGTAAAAGTAACTTGCTTTTATCTTTTTTAAACAATTTATTGTATTATTTTCATCTAATTAGGCACAGAAACAATTTAAAAATTCTTACTACTTTTTAGGAAAAACGTTTTTAGGGTACATTTTAAAATAGCTCTTTTTCTTTAGAATGTTTCTGTGCTTAATATTTAAAATATCTTATGTCAAAATTTCCCGCAACTAATATGTTAAATGATTTATAATTATATATAATATGGAATATTATAGTTAAATATTCCATATTATACTCTATTAAATATAGCGTATTTAACTTATTATGAATTGATTTGTTAGTCTAAGTATGAATTATTAAGTATGTTTTGTTTATAATTGTCACAATATAATTTTATCTTCGACGTTTTAATTACTTATAGAACATTTACATATGTTATAACTGTTATTTATGAGATAAAGAATCTCTCTACATATAAGATTTACTTAATTTAGATTTTTTCTCTCTCAATCATTTTGTCGAAAAAAGTCGAATTTTCATATTTTTTCTTTATCTTTTTGTTGTAAACGTTTTATTTTCGTGTTACCATCTTAATCAAACAATAGATGGTAACAAACTTAAAATATTTCTTTCCATTAGATACATATAAACGTTCGGTAACAACATGAAATTATGGTCAAAGAAATATGAACTACCTGATAAAATATTCAAAGGGATTTTTATCACCTAAATTTTCTGTTAATTCAGAATGTAGAACTTTAACATTTTGTCCCTAAGCAAAATTTACATTTTAGCGTGGTAAACCCAAAAAACTAAATCACCCACCCAAATTAATAAATGAAATGTCTGGTTATATCTAGTAATAAGTCATGAGAAAATGATTTCTTCCCTAAGAAAACTGAGCCAATTAATAAAAAGCATCTAAATTACTATCTATTGTTGATCACATATTTACCAACTATAAAAAAGAACCTACTGAAGGTTCTTTTTTATTTTAATCATTAGTATTTCAATTATTGATAATCATTGGTGTTGAATCTTTATTTCCTCAGCTGCAATCAAGCATATGCGTCCTTTTTATATAACAAGTTGTTTCATGCGATCCTATTTATTCTTAACATGCCTCTTTAACCTTTCAAACCTTCCACTCTTACATGAATGTCCCTCATCTTTTCATCCAAAGATTTTGCAGTTTTGGCCGCGTCAATAAGCTCTTGCTCCAGATAGAAAGGGATTTTTTTGTCATACTTATAATAAATTTTATGTTCTAGGCTAGCCCAAAAATCCATCGCTAAGGTTCGAAGCTGTATTTCAACATAAACAGTCTCTACTTTTTGGGATAGTGTTACAGGTATTTGTACAATTACATGTAAACTCTGATACCCATTTGATTTTGGATTTTCAATATAGTCTTTCACCTGTACAATTTTAATATCATTTCGTTTGGATAGCTGAGAATATATATCATAAATGTCATTTACAAAAGAACAAATGATTCTCATACCTGCAATATCATACAACTTTTCTCTTGAGTTTGACATTGTAGGAGAAATTCCTTTTCTATCAAGTTTTAGTTGAATACTTTCGAATGATTTAAGTCTCGTCTTAATATGCTCAATTTGATTATGGTTTTTTAAATACTTTGCTTCTTCAGCTATTATATTAATTTTGGTTGTCATTTCATCTAAAGCAAACTTATATGGTAGTAAAAATTGACCCCATTTTCTTACATCTTCCATGTTAATCCCCCTCTTATTTCAACTTTTCACATGTATTGTTCAATTGAATCAATCACATTAAAAACGTTCATCAGATAGACAGAAAGAAGATGCCTTAACTCTAAAAATTCTTCATTTTTTAAACAACTAATTTATGTTCTCAAGTCGATCATCTACTTGATTTGAAATTGGAACTGTTGTTCTTTTAAGAAAGAACGATAGAATAAATGCTACACCAGCAATAACAGCTGATACTAAAAATGCATCATTGATTCCTGAAATAGTTGCTTCCATGGAGATCTGCTGCTGTATTTTTGCTAAGGCTTCACCAGTAGGTGCATTTGTTAGCTTATTTATAGCATTAGACATCATTTCTTCTACATGTATTGCTGTTCGATTAGACATAATTGTAACGAGTAGGCTACCACCGATTGCTCCTGAAACCTGTTGAATCGTACTATTCATTGCTGTTCCGTGTGGTGTGAATTCTGGTGGTAATTGATTTAAACCATTCGTCATAATCGGCATCATAACCATTGAGATACCAAGCATACGAGTTGCATATAACACAACTAAATGTGTATACTCAGTGGATCCCGTTAGTTGACTAAATAAAAATGTTGTAACGATTACAATAGCTAAGCCAATAAACGCCAACAATTTCGGACCATATTTATCGAATAATTTTCCTGTAATAGGCATCATAATCCCCATGATTAATGCGCCAGGTAACATTAGTAAACCAGAATCCATTGCGGAAATACCACGGATATTTTGTAAATAAATCGGTAATAACAGCATGGCAGAGAACATCGCCATGTTTAAAGCCACTGAAATAATTGACGATAAAGCAAACATTGGGTATTTATATACTCTAAAGTCGAGCATAGGCTCCTCAAGATTAAATTGACGAACAATTAACCCTACCAACGATGCTAGTCCAATAATAATGGTTAAATAAACATTAGGTGCACTCCATCCACTGTTACCAGCAGAGCTGAATCCATATAAAATACCACCAAAAGCCAAGGCTGATAAGACAACAGATAATCCATCAATATTGTCATTGCTTTTTTCTTTGTGATCATGTAATTTAAAGTAACCCAAAATCCAGACTAAAGCCATTATAGGAGCCATCATTAAGAAAAGTACCGACCAATCATAATGTTGGATAACCCATCCCGATAATGTTGGTCCAATAGCAGGTGCAAAAATCATTACTAAACCAAAAATCCCCATTGCTGAGCCACGTTTTTCAGGTGGAAATGTTGTATATAAAACATTCATTAGTAGTGGCATAATTAAAGCCGCTCCTGAAGCTTGAATCATACGAGCCGAAAGTAAGACTGAAAAACTTGGTGCAAATCCACCTATTAATGTACCAATTGTAAACAACCCCATAGAGGTTAAAAATAATCGTCTAGCCGTATATTTTTTTATTAAAAATGCAGTAGTGGGAATTAAAATTCCATTTACTAGCATATATCCTGTCGATAACCATTGTACGGTTGAAGCACTCACATCAAAATCCTTCATGATAGATGGTAAAGCTATATTGAGCAATGTATTACTTAATAACGCTACAAATGCTCCTATCATTAAAATCGCTAATAAGCTAAAAGAAGCTTTTGTTTGTTTTTCTTTCATGTATATGCCCCCTTCTGTACTATCGGTTTATTTTTATACCTCAAGTCCAACAAGGTTAATGATATCTCATTAGCAATTAATTATCAACAAAAATGTACCGGTTGTCCAAAATTGTACTAGTTGTTTTTTCTTTGTTACAATATATTTATTAATATAAGAGCATTACCTCTAAAGGAGCTTAGAATATGAATAAGAAGAAAAGAGACGTTTTAGATAAAGCACATGCGCTATTTATAGAACAGGGATATCACGCGACATCTATTCAAGATATTTTAAATCATAGCAATATTTCCAAAGGTTCTTTTTATAATTATTTTTCTTCCAAAGGCGAACTATTCAAAGCTGTATTTAAACTTATCCAAGAAGAGATGCAAGTGGAAAGAGACAAATTACTTATTGGAGAAGATTGTAAAGATATTGCTATCTATATAGAACAAGTCAGCCTCATGATGGAACTTAATAAAAAAAACAAGTTAATGCAATTAATTGAAGATGTGCTTGTATCAAACGATCCAGATCTCATACAATTTATTAAGCACTCTAAATACTTATTTTTAAGTTGGGTGTATAAACGCTTTACAAATATTTTCCCCGAGGATAAATCAAATTATTTAGTGGATTGTGCGGTTATTTTCATAGGTATGATGCAGAATATTCTTCATACCAGTAATGCATGGAATCAAACAATTACCATAAAGCAAATTGTAACTTATTGTATGGATCGGATAATTATAATTTTGGAAGATATTAGTGAAAAGAGCATTCAATTATTTACACCCGCATATATAAATGAATTTTTACCTCAATCAGATTATAATGGTTTTTTTAACAATGAATTTTCAATTGCTACGCTAAACTTAAAAAAAGTGATTGAGAAAAAAAATGGTTTCGAAAAGCAGAAAATGACAACATGTTTAAACCTGTTGTACTTTATTCAAGAAGAGATTATGTATAATAAAGCAGATTCAAGAAAATTTTTAATTGAAAGTGCTTTAACAACTTTAAAAAATAGTCCAGAAATCAATGCCACTCAGGAATATATACAATATGAACAAATTTTAGGGAAAATGGACTATTTTCCGATTTCATAAATTTCATTTTCTTCAATCTAAACTATATACACAAATTTAAAGGTATTCTTATAATGAAAAGACCCTATATCCTGTATATATAGGGTCTTCCAATATATGTTTTTTATCATCATATTTAACGTTGGATGATATTTCTCAGCTATTCCTCTCTGGCCTTTCAAAAGTTTCTTTACCCATTTGAATTAAGTTAATCCCTCTTACAAAAACGATATCTGTTCTTACTCTGGCTTCATTCCTTTTGAAAAGTATTTTAACGTTTAACTCACATCTGATAGAGATAAGGAACTAATTTCTGGATTTTTGTTAACTCGGTTTATATAGGTTTCTTTTATTTACACTTGCGTACTTATATAGATACGGTGATGATTTTACTTTTTGTTTTTTTATTTTTATTTTTATCATTTTAGCCAAGAAGACTCCTTCCTCAAGGAACGCGAAGTGAGTAGGTGGGAGATGAATTGGCTTCGGACAAGAGATGGCAGGAAGCCATCTTAATTGTTCGACATACATAAACTGTTACTTCACTATCTACCGAATGTATGTTTGTTATATAATAGACACATGCCGAAATGGAGGTGAAATGAATGATGATTAATAAAGCATATAAATTTCGTATCTATCCAAATAAAACACAAGCAACCCTAATTAATAAAACGATTGGCTGTTCTCGTTTTGTATTCAATCATTTCCTATCTCTATGGGATAACGCATACAAAGAGACAGGGAAAGGTTTGACATATGGTACATGCTCTGCCAAACTTCCTGCCATGAAGAAAGAGTTTGTTTGGCTCAAAGAAGTGGATAGTATTGCGATTCAGTCGTCTGTTCGCAACCTTGCGGATGCTTATACACGCTTTTTCAAAAAACAAACTAGTGCCCCGCGTTTCAAATCTAAGAAAAACAACGTACAATCTTACACCACAAAACAAACAAATAAAAACATTGCCATTGTAGGAAAAAAGATAAAGTTGCCGAAACTAGGTCTTGTTCGATTTGCCAAGAGTCGCGAAGTAAAGGGACGTATTGTAAATGCTACAGTTAGACGGAACCCTTCTGGCAGATACTTTGTATCATTGTTAGTTGAAACAGAAGTGCAAGAACTTCCAAAAACACAATCTTACATCGGAATGGATGTGGGACTAAAAGATTTCGCCATTTTGTCAGATGGAACAACCTATAAAAATCCGAAGTTTTTTCGGTCATTAGAAGAGAAGTTGGCGAAAGCGCAGCGTGTTCTTTCTAGAAGAATAAAAGGATCTTCTCGCTGGAATAAACAGCGAGTAAAAGTAGCTAGAATTCATGAATACATGACGAATGCTAGAAAAGATTACTTGGACAAAGTCTCAACTGAAATCATCAAAAACCACGATGTTATCGGTATAGAGGATTTGCAAGTATCAAATATGTTAAAGAATCATAAGTTAGCAAAAGCCATTAGTGAAGTATCATGGTCGCAATTTCGATCCATGTTAGAATACAAAGCAAAATGGTATGGCAAACAAGTCATTGTCGTATCGAAAACATTTGCTTCCAGCCAATTATGTTCTTGTTGTGGATATCAAAACAAAGACGTTAAAAATCTAAACCTACGTAAATGGGACTGCCCTTCTTGTCGTACACACCATGATAGGGATATTAACGCAAGTATTAATCTAAAGAATGAAGCGATAAGGCTTCTAACCACAAGGACTGTGGAGCTAGCCTAATCAATTAGAGTTCGTTAGAACTCTTTACTTAGGAATCCCTCACTTCTAAACGAAGTGAAAGTGGGGGTAGTTCAAATTGTTTTCTAGTAATTCTCCATACAAACTCCAGATAGTAAAGTTATAATGGCTACTAGAGGTGATATAATGATCAACCATCATATTCTTGTAATAGAAGACGACCAAGAAATTCAGGAATTAATTAAACAATTTTTATTGACACAACAGTATACAGTTGAAGTTGCATCAGATGGATTAGAAGGAATGACACAATTTAATAAGCAATCCTTTGATTTGATTCTTTTGGATGTGATGATGCCAAACCTTAACGGATTTGAAGTTGCGAAAATGATTCGAAGTCAATCAAATGTGCCAGTTATTATGCTGACTGCGTTAGAAGAAGAACAAGATCAAATGAAAGGATTTGATCTTGGAATCGATGATTATATTACAAAACCATTCTCTTTTCATGTTTTGATTAGACGAGTCGAAGCAGTACTAAGAAGAAGCAATGATAAAAGCTTAGATAATCATTTCGTCTTTAAAGAATTGCGTGTCGATGTCGACGCCTATAAAGTATATGTAAATGAAGTTGAAATCTCCTTAACAACGAAAGAATTCGAAATTCTGCAACTACTACTACAAAATGAGAGAAAAGTACTCCTAAGAGAAAGCATCGTAGAAAAAGTTTGGGGCTACGATTATATTGGGGAATCCCGAATAATCGATACGCATATTAAAAACATACGAAAGAAATTAGATATCCCTTATATTAAAACCATAAAGGGTATAGGTTATAAAATCGATGAATAGGATCGTAAAAATCATGAAGATGAAGCGAATTACTTATAAACTCTTTATGACTACATCCCTCATTTTGTTAGCCTTTGCAGTCCTAATTTATTTAACTTTATACTTCTTTCTTCCTACATTTTATGAGCAATATAAAACAGAGCAGCTTGAAAACGGAATGGAAGAAATAATTGATAAATCTAAGAATCTTACTTTTCAAAATGCACAACCGCTTTTTGAGGAGTATATGCAAAAAAATAATGCAATACTCAGATTTCCAGATTACGAAAGAGTAAACGTTTATTCTACTCCTTATACATTTATTCAAGGAAGTGTTACTCAAACAGCACGAATAGGGAGTTCAAATAGCCTGAACAAATCATATGATATTCCATTTCAGGATGGTAACCAAACCGTCATAGTATACGCAACATTTCAACCTATTGATGAGGCTTCCAAAGTTTTGGTACGTTTCCTTCCCTATATCAGTATTATTGTAGTTGTTATTGGGATAGGAAGTGCTTATTTATTTTCAAGGTTCATTACAAAGCCACTCATTTATATTAATCGAGGGGCACAAAAAATGGCGGACTTAGACTTTTCCGAAAAAATTGAGATTCGTTCTATGGATGAATTAGGGGAACTATCTAATAGCTTGAATGATATGTCCATTAATTTACAACAAACTATGTTTGATTTACAAAAAGCAAATCAGCAATTAAAAAGTGATATTGAAAAAGAAAGAGAAATAGAAACAAAACGCAGAGAATTTTTTGCAACTGTATCACATGAATTAAAAACCCCTCTCACTATTATGAAAGGATACTTAGAGGGGATGATATATAATATTGGTCCTTATCAAGATCGTGACCAATACTTAAAGAAAAACCACCAAATTATCGAAAAGATGGAAGATCTAGTTCGCGAGATTTTAAGTATGTCTAAATTAGAACAACATACATTTAAACTACAATTAAAAGAAATAAATCTCTCCGAGTTAATGGATATAATCACAAAAGATCTCAGTTTTTTTGCTTCTCAAAAAGACATTCAAATCATAAAACAGATTGATTCTAATCTTTCTGTCTATACAGATCGGGCTCTTTTAGAAAAAGCCTGTAAAAATATTATTCATAATGCAATTATGTATTCACCGAATAATGAGAAGGTATATATACAGCTAACTCAGGACTCAAAACAAAATTGTATCTTAATTCAAATTATCAATACAGGTGTACAAATTAAAGAAAATGATATACAACATGTCTTCGAACCATTTTATCGAATTGAAAAGTCAAGAAATCGAAATACTGGTGGGAGTGGCTTAGGATTATATATTGTAAAACAAATTTTTGAAGCACTAGGTTTAGAGTACGTTATTAATAATGTAGAACAAGGTGTACAATTTGTTTTTAGCATTCCAATATCTGAACAATAAACAACCTCCCCTACCAATTCGGGAGGTTGTTTATTAGAGTTTACTAACATCTCTTACTACTAGTTTCTCTAACAATTTTAGTGCGCTTACCTTTTTATTTTGTACCCTTTACACCTGTAATTCCCATTTCTATTAGTACATTCTGAAGAACATTTTTCAGATGAATAGATTACACGATTGGAAAAACACGAATACCCATTTTTAGATGTATCCCACTTACAAACTTAGCTATGAGTTTTAACTTTACCAGATTCAGATGATCCTAAAATAGTTTGAACTAGAATTGAATTCATTTGTATATAATCAAAAAGGGTTTAATCAATTTACCTGATTAGTCTGTTCAAAATCAGACTATTTTTGATCCGTTAATTTCACCATTTTTGTTATTTTTTCACCATTACGATAAACTGTTACTTTAATTGTGTCCCCCGATTTTTTCTTTCCATATAAATACTTGCGGAATTGAACAACATTTTCTATTTGTTGTTCATCCAATGCAATCACAACATCATGCTGTTGTAATCCTCCTTTTTCTGCTGGTGACTGATTTGAGATATTCCCCAAAACAACACCATTTGTTATCTCTTTTGGCAATTTTAATTGATCACGTGCAGAATTTGTAATTTTCTCTACATCAAATAGTTGTACACCTATCATTGGACGTTTAACTATCCCCTCTTTTTCAAGAGACTCTAGAACTGTTTTAGCTATATTAATCGGAATTGCGAATCCGATTCCTTCAACTGCTTGTTGTGCAATTTTACTTGAATTAATTCCAATGACCTCACCCTGCTCATTAAACAAAGCTCCGCCGCTATTCCCAGGATTAATAGCTGCATCTGTTTGAATCACCTGTGCCTGCCAATCCACTTGCTGATTTCCAAGTGTACTAACAGGTATTACTCGATCCTTGCTACTAATAATCCCCTTTGTTACACTTCCTTCTAACCCTAATGGATTACCAATAGCTATCACAGATTCCCCCGTACGAATTTTTTCTGAATCTCCTAGAGTTGCTACTTTTTTCACATCTGTTCCATCAATTTCTAATACAGCTAAATCTAATAATGGATCTTTCCCTACTACTTTAGCAATAAGATTTTTACCATTATTCAATTTCACTTCTATTTTACTTGCACCGTCTATCACATGATTATTTGTGACAATGAAAACCTTATTACCTGCTTTTTTATATATGACGCCTGATCCTGAACCAGCTTCTTCTGATTGTGCTTGCATAGCAAATGGATCTGAATTTTTTTGATAGTTAATGACACCTACTACAACTTCTTTTGCATCTTCAATCATATTTTGAAGACTACTCATACCATCTGGTTTGTGCGAGACAGGAGTAACCTGATTCACCTCGTTATTTTTAGTGAATTGACCTGCACCTCCTTTAATTTCATCTATATAAGGAGTGGTCAAGCTGATTGTAATTGCACCAATCATTCCAGTAAAAAAATAACCTGTTTTTTTACCGTCTCTATTCATGTTTTTTCTTGTTTGATTTGTATCATAGTGTCCCATTTTGAACACTCCTTTCTCCCTTAATATCACTTGGATATTTCCATCTTTATATTTTCACTATAAGTCCTGCATCTGGAGTGTACATGGAGATAATCGGGAGTTTATCGAGAGCTGTAGACCTTTAATACAAAAAAGAACCCTTATAATAAGGATTCTGCAACAGGAAAACACAAATATATAATAATAATTTGTTATTTTCATACTTTTAAAAAACTAATTTTCACTATATGAAAGTTATACATGTTTTAAAATTTGTATCTTTCGAAACACTTCACAGACGTATTGAGAATTCTTTTTATCTTAAGATGCATGAAAATAAAAACTATTTATAAAGGGGTTCTTTACAAACAAAAAGAAGGCATCTCGAATAAAGATTAATCAAAATGGCCTTCTCTACACATGCCCATTAACTTAAGAATTCAGAATTACCCCAAAACAAAAAATGAGCTTTTTTGTTTTGGGGGTATTTACTTTTCTTAGCTTGATAGCGATGTGGTAGGGCCCTATATTTGACTCTTTTTCTACACCTAGATATTCTAGAGTTCGTTCTAACATAAGTGCAGCCTGTTGACGTGTGAGTGTGCCATATGGCGTAAACTTAGTAGCTGAAACACCTCGGATAATTCCTGTATCGTATAGGGCTTGTACATCATAATACCGGCTGCGAACGTATTTACATCAAGAAGATTAATGGAGCAAATGATGATTGCCCTGAATTGGTATGATAGCTGTTTTTGCAGAGTTTGAGCGTGATATTATTCGTTGAAATTCTCTTCTTAAAGATAATACGTAAATACAAACAAAACCAGCAAAACACCGTTCCTATGTCGTACTGGTTTTGTTGATGTCCATCTTGAATTGTAGCTAGTTCAACGTAATTGCAAATTCTGAGTTCGGTGCCCCAGCAATTACAACCGTTCCATTCTTCGGCAGTTTTACTTTGTTATTGCCGCTCACGATGGTAAAGTTGACGCATACTCCATCCTCATCATACACCGCGAACGCACCCTTCGATGGCAATGTCACGGTCATCCTTTTTCCTGCTGCCGCTTGCGGGATCGTAAACCATTTAGCATGCCCATTTGCTTGCAGCGTAACTTTGGATGATTGGCTAGCATCAAGTGGTTTTACGTTGGTTCCACTTACGTATAACAACCCGGCCATTTCCATATATTCATTGCCGCCTTCTGTATAGAAATGCGTTTCCGTCGTATCACGGCCATTCATCACGGGGATCTGTAGCTGATGCGTCGCGGTGTTCGGACCTGTAATTTTTCTGCCCTCCCAATAGCCCGCCAGGCCTTCCTTACGAGTAATTTGTGTGGTAATAAGTTTCGGTTGTACGAGATATTCAATAGAACTAAATTTCTCATTCACGAGATAGAACTTGACACCTTCCCGCTTCGCCCATGCGGCAGCGGTTTTCTTTGATAGCACATTGTCTTCTAGTTTCTCGGCTAAATAGTGAGTCATCGCACCTTGCCCTAAGTCTGGTGTCGATTTATATGTGCTCTCCCTCAAATAAGTTCTTCCATTCTTCTCGGTGACAAAGTTGAGCTTAGAAGTACCCTTCTCATTAATAAAGCTTCCATCCGCAGTATATACATATTTTTCTTCTCGATTAGATGGTAAGAACAGTTCTCCATTCTTCGTAATTTCAATTTTGAAATGAGTTTCGCTATTGCCATAAAAGCCCGCTTTCTTTGCCACGTCTTGAGGCATCTTGACCTTGACCGGCTTGCCAAAAGATTTGTTCGGCTTGATGTTCTTAATTGTACCCTTCTCTTTAAGCACGGCGAGCAGCAATTCAGTTGCCAGCAGTTGATTTGTAGCGCTTCGTCCACCGGATGACAACACAGCCGCTGCCATTTTCTGTTCCGGAAGCACGACCAGTATAGCATGTTGCAGTGCCGTGTCGCCGCCCTTAGCCAAGCCTTTTATCCCATATTCACTAAATGGGTATAGTTTCACACTATCCCAGCCAAGACCATAGTTAAAAATATTATCTCCATCCCCCGGCCACATTCCTTTTTTATATTCCTCTTGCTCCATCGCCTTGACTACCTTATCAGAGAGGATCCCTTTTCCCTGTCCCATAAATAATTGTGAGAATCGTACCATATCTTCTGCCGTGGAAGAGACCCCTCCCGTACCAATCACATTCACCGATTCAATTGGAAGCTGCCCTTGGTACGCCGGAAAATAAAGTCCAGCCCGCTTTTCGTCTCTCCATTTGTCCTGCGGCGTTTTTGTATGATTCATCTTTAAGGGTTCTGTAAACCGTTGATGTAGAAATTCGGTAAAGCTCATACCGCTGACTCTTTCCACCAAAATTTCGGCCAGCGTAAAGCCATCGTTGCAGTATACCGAGAACGCGCCAGGGTCTGCTTTCAGGCTCTGGGTGGACAATTGCTGCAACAAGAAATCATGGGAATAGGTATCATTATCGTTAAATAAAAATGCATTACTTAACGTGGAACCTTGAAAGCCGGAAGAGTGATTCAACAACATACGTGGGGTAATGCGTTTGTACCGCCCATCTTTCATCTTAAAATCAGGAACATAGTTGACCACAGGAGCATCCAAATCGACTTTTCCTTCGTCGACCAATTTCATTACAGCCGCTGTTGTATACATTTTACTGACTGAACCAATCCCGTATAGAGTATCTTTGGTTAGCGGCGGTTCCCCTTCCATATCGTTCTTTCCAGCCTGCCCCGACAAAGTAAGCTTGCCATTATCAATTAGTGCATACTGCACGCTAGTCGTCCCATGGGACTTCGTGAGTAGCGCAGCCTTTTCTGCTGCAATCTTCTTCAGTTCTTGGCTAGCTACTTCTGCGTTAGATACAACTGTAGTCTTACCGTCAGAAAATGCTTTCGCCCCTGTTGGTAGAATCATAGTTAGCGCTAATGTAGCGGCTAATACACCAGTTAGTTTATTTTTCATGAGGGAATTGCCTCCTTAGATAAATGATCAATTTCATCATTTATTTGTTTAACTATGAAAATATGATAAAATTTATCCGTTCTTCCTTTTGGCCTACTTGCTAAATTCAGCAAGTAAAATATTTTTAAAAGGATCAGGACTATCAGCATTAAGGCTGTTCAAATTGACAGCTAATGTATGCTTGCCTCCAGCAAAAGTAACAAACCCTGGAATGCTACCTCCGTGTCCCCATATTGAGACACCGTTTGGAAGGTTAGTTTCATAGATTCCAAGACCATTTCTGCCAAGTGCATCTTCTCCTGTTGGAACTGTAGTAAGCATTTGTTTTAGTTGCTGTTCTTTTAGTAATTTACCCCCAAGTAAGTAAGAGAAGAATTTGTTTAAATCATCAGCAGTAGAAATCATATCTCCAGCCGAGCTTCCCATACTTGGGTTATAATAAGTAACATCTTTTGGCTCACTTGCTCCGTCTAGTTGGATATATCCACGGGCATGCTTGGTTCCTGGAATCACGCTTGAATTGCCTGGTAAGAATGTATTCGATAATTCAAGCGGTTCAATAATCCGATTTTCAATCTCTTCCGCATAGCTGTTCCCGGTTACTGTTTCAATAAGGATCCCTAGTAATACGTATCCTGTATTTGAATAAGACCAGCTCTTTCCTGGAGCAAAATCTGGGGGCATCGAAATCCCCATCTTTACTAATTCTTCAGCCCTATACGATTTTTTAGTATCCATAAGATTAAAGCCTTTTGACCTTGTGTATTCAGCGATACCACTTGTGTGGTTCAATAATTGCCGGATAGTAATCTGTTTATCATCATACCCGTTTCCTTGAATGACACCAGGCAACCATTTTTCAATAGAGTCGTCTAGACTCAAGCTGTTCTCTTCGGCTAATTGAAGTACAACTGTTGCCGTGAACGTCTTCGTCACGCTACCAATGCGAAAGCGAAAATCTGTTTTCATTGGTTTCTTGCTGCTCAGATTCGCTACCCCAGCGGCATAACTCCATGTTTTTCCACCCTCAGAAGTTTTAGCAAGTACCCCCGGGAATCCAAGTTGTAATGTATCCCGCACTGCTTGCTTGACAGAATTACGATCTCGTTGAGTACTTGTTTGTAACGAACTAGATACACTTTGAGTAGGTTCTGCTTTTACAATTAAGGTTGGCGTTGTGTATAACAGGGCACTTCCAGCTATTAAAAGGGCAAGACTTGCACATGTAATTTGACTATGTGTTTTCATAGGGCATTCCTCTCCTCTATTCATATTGTATAGGTGGTTTCTTGCTATTTCGTATTAACCACACAGCTACCATCTCCACCAATGAAAAAAGGTCAACATTGAATTCGTAATCATCTTCATAATTATTATTTTTACAAACGCCATTCTGTCCTGGGTAAATCCCTCTTTTTCCACATATATGTTAACCACAGAAATTACTTCTTTTCTTTGAAATACTCTTGTTACTGGTCTGTTTTTCATATATAAGTCATATCTGTTCCGCCTTTCACGCCTCTTTATATTTTTATCATACACAATGAAAATTTCTTTTTTCTTACCCATTTCTTACAAATTACTTACATTCAAAATCGCTTTTATAATAGGGTAGAAGGAGCATCTGTGCCGTAAGGGTCAGTAAATATATTAATCAAAAAGAAACACAGAGGTTTTTTACTTCTGTGTTTCTTTTTTCCATCCTTTTAAATATTAAGAGTCGATTTACCCTTAACAGGATGAATTCTGGCTCTTTTCTAATGTAATTTTTCTTCTTGCAATACAACACAAATGAAATTGTGCTACATGAAACACTCCTACCGTTGTTAAAATCACTTGTTTTTAAGTCAAAATTTATTTAACTTAGGGCAGATACTCCATATCCATCAGCTTAAGAAAAATAAACGCCCTCAAAACGAAAAAATAAACTACATTCTCAAAGTAACTACCTGTAGAAAAAGAAAATGTTCATTTAGGAGATATATTAAAACCTTAGGTTGATAGTAATGTGGTGCTACCCCATCGCTATCAAGCTAAGCTTATGCAAAGTCAATTTTAGGCGAGATTGTTTCTTTTTCTAAAGGGCAAGTGTAGATGATTGAAAGATTTGCATACGAAATAAACCCTAACGGGTTTCACTTTTTTGAATTAAGCGGCTTGATTATCAGACATGGTACAATTGTAAACGACACCTAATATATCAAAGACCGTTTTTTTCTCATATCGATGAGATTTCCGCCCGTTTTGCTGTAGGAGATTGAACAGGCGAAGTAACACCTTTGATAGCTCTTGGGTGTTTTTTTGTATAGTTTGGAATAGAAGAAGAAAATAGTCTTTAATCATATATATGGCTTTATACTCACTAAGCTCTCATTTTTTCTTCATGAGGAGCAATTGGCGCATTTGAAACATGATAGAGGAACAGAGTAGAATGGCAATCAATTGACCATATAAATGGCACTCTAATCGTTCTGGTTTTATTTTTTTACAATGATGAACTTGAAAGAATGACTTCCACGTTTTAAATAAAATTTCGATTTGCCAACGCAAAGAATACCAGTCATGTACCTGTCCCATCGGGACAATATCTGTAGGGGTGTTTGTCATATATACATTGATACCACTGAGTCTTTTACTACGAGGAGAATACTTCATTCCTTTCTTTTTTTCTCTTACAGCTTGATCTTGTAATCGTTTTTGTTGCTGTTGTCTTGTTAATCGATGAACAATTACACGAGCTGGCACTTTATCAATCATTCCTACATAAGCATCAGCTATTTCACATGTTTGTCCTGGTTGAAGGGAGTTCATTACCGTCTCCATATCTATCTGTATATACTCTGTACCTTTCTTAATTCTTCCATCTTGAAAATAATCAGGGTTAGGGTTTTTTTGATAAATACGTGTATTCGACTTGATACGAGAGATATAGTAGGCCTCTTTATCTTGGATATATTGAAGGTCTTTTAAATGAAAATAACCTAAATCTCGGATACATAAATCATTCGCTGTCACAGTTGGGGCACACAGTGGGCCGTAAGTACGATCATGTTGTTTACCTGGACCTGTATGAATATGTAGGAACTGTCCACTTAACAAATCATACTCAAGTTGAATTTTTATCCCAGCTGTATGGCTGCATCCTCCTGCACCTGGATAAACCGATGAAAATACATCTGGAAGTTGAAATGCAGTTGAATCTAAAATACGAATACGCTTGAAAATAGAAGTGTATGGAGAAGAAATCGGCATAGATGCGGCCAATTTTTTGCTTAGTAGTTCGGCTAGTAGGCGTTGTAAAAGTTGGACGGCCGCCTTATTAAATCGTTGATTCAGTCCCTCAGGACTGATAAGTACTGCTGTTGATGCTTCTAAACAGCTAGATAACTGAGTTAAAGAAGTCATAGCTACATTTTGGCTCATCCATACACATAAAGCTATTAAATCTTTTGCTTGGTACTTACTGGTTCGTTGTACAAAACCAACATCTCTAGCAAGATCGCGTAAGGTATTTGGAGATAAAAAACTTTGAATCTCTTGAGCAAATAGTTGTAATTCGTCAGACACAGAAATAGACATAAAAAAACGCCATCCTTTCTATATATGCCTACAAAAAGTATAGCGTTTTTTTATATTAGATTAAATGAAATATTAAATTATATTAAGATCCTTATGCGTTGGGTGAACACTTATTTTCCTCATATAGCGTATTAATATGCTGTTTTATATTTTTGATGAATAATAGAATCTCTTGACTAGACATTCTAGCATGTTGAAGATGAAATATGTTGCCTTTTCCGATTTCTAACTCGTTTGAATTCAATGTAATAGGGATATTCCTAAAGATATGCCATGGAAAATACAAGTGTACAAAAGTTTCTCTAAAATATATACCCGATTGACAAATTAATACGCCATCCGATCCTTTACTCAAATTACCAAGAACAGAGGTATCTAAAAAAGCAATGATTTCTTCTTCTTTTGAAACAATATATCGTGCCCAAATTTCCTTTAGCTTTTTGTCTGAAATATGAGTGTCTACAAATAATCCATTATCAGGTTCTAATAATTCATCGTACGTCTCAAACAAAGAGCAGGTTGATTTTATCTCGTCAATTTTTATAACTGGATGTATATCATTTTGCTTTGAATTATGGAACGAATTTGTAAGAGCTATAAGTAATTCTTTAAATAACTGCGGTGGATAATCACTGCCGTTAATATTAAAACTTTTTTGTGCATCAAAAGATAAAAAACCATCTTTATCAATTTCGATTTGTTGCACTTCATTTAATTTATCCCATTTCATATTTCTTTTACCTAATAACCAATTTTTCCAATATAAACCCGAACTTGTAAAATAAACACCATATTTTCCTGAGCCAAATAAATTGCAACTTAAAAAAGCAATAATTCGATCATCCGTTGGTATAGAGAAACGTTTTTTTGCAATTGATAAGAAATCTTCAGGTATTCTAGTAACATAAAATCTAGACTGCTGATATTCTAAACAAATATCAGTTAAACGATTAATATCTATATTCAGCATGATAATTCTCCGTTTCTTATATATTTTCGATATATAAATTATAATATTACCAGGTAAATATTAACACTTAAAATCCGCTTAAATTGAGAGGCACTCTATTGGATTCTAAAATAAATTTGTATTAAATTGAAAAATTTATTATATATTTTTATCGTTTTGGGGTAGTTTCTTCTTATTAGCTTGATGGAGATGTGGTGCTACCCCATCACCATCAAGCT
>NZ_QNUA01000019.1:0-51610 GCF_008042285.1 Bacillus sp. AR13-1 | reverse complement strand
TCTAACAGTTGTAAAGCTTCCATAGCATCTTCTGCCTTTTGAGTTTTCAGACCTTCATTTTCCAAATAAACAGAGATAAGATTTCTAATCTCTTTATCATCATCGACAATAAGAATTTTTGACTTCATATGATTCCTCCATATTTTTTCTCGTATTAAACAGCTAAAGACATAAGCAGGTGAGACATTTCTATCTTCTCTTTTTCTTAAGCTTGCAAACGGAAGACAAGAAATAACATAATGTATATACGTAATATCGTTCTCCCTAATATATTGTTCAATATTTACTACTGATCCATATACAATAAATAAGTTCCCTTTTTCTTTAACTTTTGCTTTTAGTAAAAAAATAAAATTCCTTATTATTTTCCACTAATAAAATAATTGTCTTGAGATTTCTTCTTTTAATTAATTTTTCTGTGAATACACCTGTACTCAGTCCATATTTGACAATGTAATTTACTTTCTTCAAATTAATTCCTTCAATTATTTTGTCTCCAAGAAACCTTAAAATTGGAATGGCTGCACCACTGATTTTTAGTGCATTATATACAGAAATAAGAAAGCGAATTGTTCTCATACCTAATCATCCCACAGGTTTGAACTCATAATCATACTCTAGAGTCCAAACCTTAAGAAAAAGGGGCAAAAGTTCTTAAGAATTCTTAAGCTTTCTACAGCATTTTGTCATAAGAATATATGACGACTCTCGAAATGTTAGCGGTATCCCCAATAACACTTACTATTCGTCAATCCGAAGGACAAAAAGAACTTGTAGGAATCCCTACAAGTTCTTTTTTAAATAATGTAAAAAAGTTAAAACAAACTATCTCATAATTTGAATCGGAGCAAACACTATAACCACGGGTTGATTATAGTATACAAAAAATATTAATATATGACCTTTATATATTTGAAAATTATGTGAATTTAGAAAAGAATAACAAACAATGATCTTGACTCCATAAAAACTCTAATTATACATTTTGAATAAAACACTTTAAATCAACATACATTTCATAATAAATTAGTTAAAATATATGCATAGGTAAATAGAGAAGAATGGTGCATTCTTACAGAAAGACCAATACGTATATTCAATTCATATTTATTATAATAATATGAATTGATAAGTATAGATAGATATAATATGTCAATATGCTTGTATTGCATATATTTCCACGGCGGATTTTGCAAAAAAATGAAAATTGTATATTTTTTACAAAGTGTGAGGTATAATTTTTGTTGAAGAGCAATCTGTAATTCCCATTAAAATATGTGGTAAATTTACATGGGATAAGCATTACATATTTGAAAAGAGATTGTGCACTTAATAAAAGTGTTTTTATCTCTTTTTTTTGGTTCTGGTGCAAAAGTCATTTGATAGAGACATAGAACCTACACAGTTTTTTCGATTCTAGATTAGGATGCTTACAAATCATATTTGGAATCTAATGATATAAGGGTTATCATACCAAATGATCCTCAAAGAGATGTTGTAAACAAGATTATTTATGAGGAGGATCAACTTGAACAAAAAAATTATAAATTTTTCTGTATATTGTACTTTGAATGTCTTTATGTATCTAATGGCATATTTCTTTGTCATAAAACCTGCCATTATTACAGCAACAACTGTGGACTATAATAGGATGAAATTTTTAACTATACTATTTGTACTTACAGTAATTTCAATCCTATATGGCTTTATAATGAAAAAAATTATTCGTCATAATTCCAAGCTCTCGCATTCAATTACAAATGAAAGCATACTGTTTACGTTTAGCCATATTTTTACCGCTTTTATTTTCTTGGCTATAATGTTCATTTAACTCATATATAATGTGTGTTATAAGTGAATTGGGTACGTTACAAGACTAATTGCTTACCCCTAATTGGTGTTATGTAAACTTATATAAATAGCTTATTTAGGGAGCTCGCCACATCGCTATCAAGCTAATATTTTTCGTTTTGGGGAACTACCAATTTCTTAAGTTGATGGCATGTATAATGACCCCAATTAGAACATATTGCTTAATTTTAGAATTCTTATTTGTGTCTAAATAATGAAAAATAATACAGAAATTACATTCTGAAAATTGACTTACTTCTAATTATTCTAACTATTGACTGTTTGCTATAGTCAATTCTATTATAAAATGCAAAAAATGTAGTCAGTGAGTCTGAGAAATGGGGCTTTTCATAGTAAATTGCGTAAAAATGTTACAATGGCTAGTATTGTAATTGAAGTTATATAAAATAGAAATAAGGGGGAAATTCATGAGAAAATTAATGTTTTCATTGGTAGCAACAACTATGAGTATGGGATTAATTTTTGGATCCACACCCGCAAAAGCAGATGTAAGTAGCAGGAACAGTGCATATCAGGATATTGACGAGAGAGTTAAGAAAATGGCGCAGAGTGCTGCGTGGGGGGGACAAGAGTACAGAAGTCATAATATAAAAGATATTGAATTAAAGGGTAATCTTATCGATGGTTCTATGGTTGAAAATTCACAAGTATTAACTGTTTCGTCAGATATTTTAGAAAATAATTTAGGGCATACAGTAAATATGCCTAGCACTGGGTATGAACATGAGTTTGAAGAAACGACTAGTACAACTAATACAAGCGGATGGACATTTGGATATAATTATAACGCAAGTTTTTCGGTATTGATGGTTTCAGCTTCACAAAGTTTTAGTGTTGAATATAACATGTCTACTTCAGATACTCATGAAACAAAGGAGAAAAGAAAATTTACTGTTCCTTCAATAGAAGTTCCAGTTCCTGCTGGAAAAAAATATAAAGTTGAATATGTGTTTGAAAAAGTTAAGGTTTCAGGAAAAAATAAAATTGATGCAAATCTCTACGGTGATGTTACTTATTATTATAATAATCAGCCGATGTCACCACAGCTTTTATATTCAGTACAAGGACTTGCAGCTGATAAGCAAGGATTTGAGAAAGTCATAAGAGATTCAGCTGTAGGGAACGATAGATTTGGAATTAAGACTACAGGTATTGGCCAGTTTAGCACTGAGTTTGGAACACGTCTAACTAGAACTCTTACAGACATTACTGATTCTAGAAATCCAGTAAAACTAGAGGCGAAAAATGTCCCAGTTGAGTTTAAAACACTTTCGACTGACACTAGAGTAATTAAATAAAAGATAATGTCTAATTAATAATCTAATATAAGGCGTTAAAAAAGTTAAGTGCCCCCTTATATTAAACACGTTATTTTATAAGAAAAAATTAAAATTAGATTCGGAATGTATCAAGTACATTATCTTTCTCTTCTTTATTAATACCGATGTATCTTAGAGTAATTTGTGGTGTACTATGATTCAATAATTCTTGAAGCATAGCGATATCCTTTGTTTGTTTATAGAACCAATAGCCGAAGGTTTTGCGCATGGTGTGAGTACCAATGGATTCTACACCGGCAAAATCTCCGGCTTTTTGCAATTTTCGATAAACCTGGATCTTACTAATGGGTGGATCTCCTTTTCTTGAAGGGAATAACCAGGTACTTTTTAAAGTTTCAGCGTATGGAAATATTTCTTCAAAAATAGATGTAATATTTATAATACGTTCTTTTTTTGTTTTTCCTTCTTTCACTTTGAATTCTTTCCGTTTTTTTTCGCTTCAGTTTTAAAATTTCACTCGTTTCCATTTTAAGTAAATCCCTTTTATCTTTCTTTTATATTTCAATATGTGTTGAAATTCTAGCCTATACATAATTGTTCCAATCAAGTATACTTTTAAAATCAAAAAAAGAATCCTTTAAACACTAAGGATTCTTGACCAGAACTTCACAAATATAAACTCGTAACATCTATCTCCGTACAGAGTTTTTAAATAGCATCTTCTTTATTCATTATAGGTGATAGAAGTTGCTGAGGAATAGAATCAAAGTATTCGTCAGATCCACGCCATAATAACTTTATTGATCCCTCATTATAATGTCTAGTACAATATTCTAATTTAATATCATAACCTTTATTCGCTTCTAAGAGAATAGAACTACTTTTATACTCATTACTATATCTATATTCATCTTCATCTTTACTTTCCCAAGCATCAATAAGTATATTGTTATTTATCCATAATCTTATTTTGCCAATTGCCTCAACAGCAAACGAATATTCCCCATCAGTTTCAGGTTTTAATGTACCCGTCCATCGAATAGAACTGGCTGGAATTCGTTCATTATTACGTGACCACTCAAATGATAACTCTGGATCAACTCTTTCGAATTTCTTGTATTCAAATTTATTATCGACATAATATTCACCAAGAAGCCCAGGCACAAGGTCTTTAGGTAAGTACGTTCTAGACCAGTCATTCCGCATAAGTTCTTCCTCGATATGATTTACTATTTCCTCTAATGCGCTGTCTAAAGTTGTAGATTCACCGTGGTTATGAATTGTATATCCAGCAACACGTGTGTAGTTCAAATCTGTATAACTATCGCGAGCGCTATCTCGAAGAGATTGTGTAACTTGTGTAGTACTACCTCCATCACGATCACGATTCATGTATGCGGATGCAAAGTATACGTTATCTTTAAGGCATGCAACTGTAATAGTTGCAATTTCCATTTTATTTGAACGACCATCATGTTCAAATTCTAATGCATACTTAAAATTTTTTGTTTCATATAATTGTGAAGGAAACTTTCTTTTAATATGATCCATAATTATCATCTCCCAGAATTAATAATTACTTATAATTAATATTTTATAATATTTACCTAAAATCTATATTGAGAAATATGGATTGAGATATGCTTCAAAACTTATTTTATTAGAGCGTTATTAAACCCTAGAAAACTAATATTCCGAAATCCATCCCAATATCGTAAATCCGGTTCTGGTGCAAAGATAAAATAAAAGAGAATATAGCGCATATATTTCTAGCGGAATTGTATTTTATGCTGTTAACCCAAACAAGTGATGGATGAATTCTTTTTGATTTTGGACAGACTGATCCTGTAAATCAATCTGTTCTTTTTTAATCATATGCATGGCTTCCACACCACTCAATATAGAAGTTGCAGTTTTAAATGACTTAAACCCCAACATAGGACGCACACGTTTCTTAATAAAACGATGATCTTGTTCCACTATATTATTGAGATATCTAACTTGCCTTATCTTTATGCCTTCGGGCATATGTTTCTCTTTTTTCAACGCTTGAATCGCTACAGGATAGGCAGGGTTTTTATCTACTGTTATCACACGAGGTTTAGAAATATACGAAAAAGCCAAGGCTTTCTTGAAAAAGCGCTTGGCTGCTTGTTTATCTCTTGATTTACTTAGATAAAAATCAATGGTATTCCCTTCTGAATCAACGGCACGATATAAATACATCCATTGCCCTTTCACTTTAATATAGGTTTCATCGACTCTCCATGAATCATTTGTTGATTTAAGATGATGCCGTATTTTCTCTTCTAATTGAGGTCCATATTGATGAACCCATCGCATAATCGTTGTGTGAGCTATGGATAAGCCTCTTTCCTCCATCATTTCCACCAGGTTACGGAAGCTCAAATTGTACCGTAGGTACCACCTTACTGTTAATAAAATTAGTTCCGGCTGATAATGCTTCCATTTGAACAAATTTTCCTTTTCCATACCGATCACACACCTTTTTTAGAGTCATACTATCAGTATGTCCAAGTTTAGGAGATTACTTGCAAGAGCTTTAGAGTTTTTGCACCAGAACCCATATTTCTATATCATAATAAATCACAAAAAAATGTGAGTTTGGGTAAATAGAGAAGAATGGTGCATTCTTACTTATTAATTAGCATTTAAATCGGAATATAATTTACTATTTTTCGATGAATTTATAGTTGTAATGAAATATAATTTTCCAATTAATCTCAAACTAGAAAAGTGTACCTTTTGTAGTATATAAAAAGAAGAATCCAAAATGGACTTTTCTTTTATAAATTTAAATGGGTAAGATTTAGATATGTCAGAGCATTCCTCAAATCATTCTGTAAGTAAATCCCAGAGTGGCACCTCATTCCCTAAATCGTTTCCGTACCCCAATTACAGCAAATATTTTACTGTCCGTAAAGCGTACTCGATTATTACGCTATCGTCCCTCCGTTTTTTTGAATTTAGGTCAAAGTTTTAACTAAATAAATTGTGCCAATAGTTGGTTAAATTTCTCGCGTTCTTCCCAGAAAAGGCCATGACCACTATATTGAAACGGAACAAGCTGTGAATTTCTTATTTTTTCATTT
Source organism: Bacillus sp. AR13-1 (assembly GCF_008042285.1). Lineage (NCBI taxonomy): Bacteria > Bacillati > Bacillota > Bacilli > Caryophanales > Bacillaceae > Bacillus > Bacillus sp. AR13-1. The sequence continues at coordinate 45,345 of NZ_QNUA01000019.1, read as the reverse complement.
AGTTCTTGAGCTTGTGCAAAGGGAATAACTTTGTCATGAATGCCGTGAACGATTAAAGTAGGAACATTAATTTTCGGAAGATCCGCATGTAGCTTCTCATCTCTTAATGTAGTTATAATAGCAGCTGTCGACCAACTTGCTGCTTGTAGTCCCATTTGCAAAAACCAGTCCGAAAATGGTTTAGTTATATACTGAAAGAAAAAGCCATCTGTTACGTCCTGCATCATTTTAGGTCGATCATTTAAGGTTTCTTTAAGATAGTTATTAGCAGTTTCTGCGGTAAATCCAGTTGGAGCGGCCGCATCAATAAGAACAAGCTTTGATACCCTAAAACCATTGTGACGAGACATATATCGAATTGCGATAGACCCACCGGTAGAGTGACCAACAAGAGTAAAATTGTTTATTTGAAGTGTACCAACTACTGTGCGGATATCATCTGCAAGTCTGTTAAAAGTATAGCCGCTCATTGGTTTATCCGAATTGCCAAATCCCCTCCAGTCTATACCAATACAGCGATAGCCCATAGTAGGAAGAATATTAAACTGATATTCAAACTGTTTATGGCTTAACGGCCAGCCATGTAAAAATACGAGGGTCTTATTTCCCCCAGGGTTAATATCTTCTACATATAAATTCACACCTGACTCTACGGTAACAAAGTATCCCATGAAGATTCCTCCCTAGTTAATATAGTTACAACAATAGATATTCATTTTGGTTAACATAAATGAGTACCAATTCAAGTTATAGGCCAGGGAATCGAAACGGGACGGGCTTTATTGAACTAAACGTGTGTTCGAAAAGGTTTACCTTTTGAAAGGAATAAAACAAAAAGGAACCGGCTATGGTTCCTTTTTGTTTTGCATAATTTTTTATGAAATAACTCATTTTCTTAAAAAATATTTTTCAACGTCTTTGAAAATTGAAATTAGATCTTGAAATTGGCTTGATGACTGTAATTGTTCTTTGATTACTTTGTAGAAAGTATTTTTCATCAGTTCAAATATTGAATAAATTGCCCACTAATTATTTCTCTATTTGCCCATCTGGAATAGGTCTCTTTTATTATTATTGATAACGTTCTTAAAATTAGCTTCTCTTTAACAATCTTTTTTCTCTGATGATTTATGTTTTACTCTATAAGAGAGAGCGGTAACTTGTTGGGAATATTTAAAAGCTTTTTCAGATTTTTCGGAAACCCATTTTGAAACAGGTCTTAGTAAACTATTTATGCTGACAATAAGAATGGTTCCTGTTATAGCTATAAGTAAATAGCCGCTACCTGCTAATGTTCCTACAGCCGCAGAACACCATAAGGTTGCTGCGGTATCCAGTCCTCGAACTGTCAATCCATCTTTCATAATAACTCCAGCACCTAAAAAACCAATCCCGCTTACAATTTGAGAAGCTATTCTTGTAGGTGTATTATCAGTTGGAGTGAGTACACTTAATAGTACAAAAAGTGCAGCACCAACGGAAACAAGTACATTTGTACGTAATCCAGCAATGCAATTGTGCCATTGACGTTCTAAACCAATTATTGCTCCAACAAGTATTGCTACAAGTAACCTGAGTAGAATGTCTAGTTCCATATTTCTGTCTCCTTAATTTCCATCCTTAATGATCATCATGCTCTAAATTGACTTGTTGTAATGGAATCACCTTTGTTTTTTTTATAATTTTATAGCCGAACCAAAATACAAGAAACAGCAGTAAACCAATATAAGTAGCAAGTACTTCATACCAATCGACATGTGACCCTATAATGACTGAATAATTCTGTCCTAAAATAATAATAGTACATATTACAAAAGCTAAAATAGGACCGATAGGATACCACTTTGCTTGATACGGGAGCTTATTTAAATTCTTTCCTTGATGTAAAAAAGCCTGTCGAAAACGATAATGGCTTATAGCAATCCCTAACCATGCAATAAATCCACAAAGTCCCGAAGCATTCAAAAGCCATATAAACGCTTGCCCTTCTCCAAATAAAGAAGCTGCAAACGCTACGATTGCCACAGCCGTTGTCATAAGTAATGCATTAATAGGAACACCTTGTTTATTTACTTTTTTTAAACACTTTGGAGCTTTCCCTTCTCTTGCCATTACCCATAACATTCGGGTTGCAACATACATTCCAGAATTACCAGCTGATAGAACTGATACCAAGATAACTGCATTCATAATAGAAGCTGCAAATGCGAATCCAATTTTCTCAAATACTAGTGTGAAGGGACTCATTGTAATATTACTAATATCATTGTTAACTAGATTCGGATCTGTGTAGGGAACTATGACTCCAATTACGCAAATGGTAAGTATGTAAAATAAGAGAATTCTCCAAAAGATTTGCCGCACAGCTTTTGGAATATGCTTTTCAGGAGCTTTACTTTCTCCAGCTACAATTCCGACCATTTCTGTACCTTGAAAGGAAAACCCCGCAATCATAAACACACTAAAAATAGAAAGAAAACCTCCATGAAAGGGTGCATCTCCAATTGTTAGATTGTGAAATCCAATGGGATTTCCTTTGAAAATTCCAAATATCGTGGCTATTCCTAACATAATAAACACGACTATAGTAATAACTTTTACAAGTGAAAACCAAAACTCCATTTCTCCATAATGTTTCACTGAAAGAATATTAATTCCAAACATAAACAGGATGAATAACGCACTCCAAAGAATAGATGGACTGTATGGAAACCAATATTTCATAAGAATAGCTCCTGATGAAATTTCAACTGCAAGAGTAATAGTCCAGCTAAACCAGTAATTCCAACCAATCGCAAAACCAAATGCAGGATCTACAAATTTAGAAGCATACGTACTAAAAGAACCAGATGTAGGCATATACGCTGCCATCTCTCCCAAGCTGGTCATCAACAGGTAAACAATACACCCCATCAACAAATAAGCTATAATTGCTCCACCAGGTCCTGCTGTATGAATCGTATTTCCGCTTGCTATAAATAACCCAGTCCCAATGCTTCCACCTATAGAAATCATTGTTAAATGTCTCATCCCTAATTCTCTTCTTAATTCAGAAGGCTGGGAATTAGAAGGGAAAGAAAAAAGTGGATTTTTCGTTTTTATGGGTGTCTCTTTCAAGTGCCTCATCCTTTTTTGAATTATTTTCCAGAAAAAGAGTATAAAAAAAGACACCAAAGTTCACCCAGTGTTTTTAAAAGTCACCATAGTATCCCCTCTCGAAACGCTTACGAGGTTAGCTGTCGGATTCGGGCCTTGAGAGTAGCCCTACCTTCATTTAAGAAGGATTCACCCCAAGTGCAATCGCACAAAATTTGGTTCCCCCGCTCCATATGGATTCAGCGAATAGTGATATGAATTTATGTACAATATATTACTCCTATGCCCTCTTGTTTGTAAACAAGAAAATAAACGTTTTTTCAGGGGTGGATTTTTCGCGCTGTACACTTTATTTATAATTTGAATTCTTAAATTAAGTTACATACTTTAAAAAAAGTGAGAATTACAAGTATAGTAATGCATGAAGAAGAGTTTGAATTAAATAAAAATACTGTGCCACATTTTTATCATTTTAGCCAAGAAGACTCCTTCCTCAAGGAACGTGAAGGGCCACAGCCTAGTGAGTAGGTGGGAGATGAATTGGCTTCGGACAAGGGATGGCAAGAGCCCTCTTAATTGTTCGACAGGTAGTAAAGTGTTACTTGACAAATTGTCATGATCATTTTACTATATGCCGAATGTACGTTCGGTGTATAATAGATATATATTGAAATGGAGGTGAAACTTATGATTATCAATAAAGCATATAAATTTCGTATATATCCAAATAAAGCACAAGCAACTCTAATCAATAAAACGATTGGTTGTTCTCGTTTTGTATTCAATCATTTCCTATCTCTATGGGATAATGCATACAAGGAAACAGGAAAAGGTTTGACATATGGTACATGCTCTGCCAAACTCCCTGCCATGAAGAAAGAGTTTGTTTGGCTAAAAGAAGTGGATAGTATTGCGATTCAGTCGTCTGTTCGCAACCTTGCGGATGCTTATACACGCTTTTTCAAAAAACAAAACAGCTCCCCGTGTTTCAAATCTAAGAAGAACAACGTACAATCTTATACCACAAAACAAACAAATGAAAACATTGCTGTTGTAGGCAACAAAATGAAATTGCCAAAACTAGGTCTTGTTCGATTTGCCAAAAGTCGTGAAGTAAAGGGACGTATTTTAAATGCTACGGTTAGAAGGAACCCTTCTGGTAGATACTTTGTGTCATTGTTAGTGGAAACAGAAGTGCAAGAACTCCCGAAAACACTTTCTTACATTGGAATGGATGTAGGGCTAAAAGACTTCGCGATTTTGTCAGATGGAACAACCTATAAAAACCCGAAGTTTTTTCGATCGTTAGAAGAGAAGTTGGCAAAAGTACAGCGTGTTCTTTCTAGAAGAATGAAAGGATCTTCTCGCTGGAATAAACAAAGAATTAAGGTAGCTAGAATTCATGAATATATAATGAATTCTAGAAAAGATTATTTGGACAAAATCTCAACTGAAATCATCAAAAACCACGATGTTATCGGTATAGAAGATTTGCAAGTATCGAATATGTTAAAAAATCATAAGTTAGCAAAAGCAATTAGTGAGGTATCATGGTCACAGTTTCGAACCATGTTGGAATATAAAGCAAAATGGTACGGCAAACAAGTCATTGTCGTATCGAAAACATTTGCTTCAAGCCAATTATGTTCTTGTTGTGGATATCAAAACAAAGACGTTAAAAATCTAAACCTACGTAAATGGGAATGCCCTTCTTGTAGTACACATCATGATAGGGATATTAACGCAAGTATCAATCTAAAGAATGAAGCGATAAGACTTCTAACCGCAAGGACTGCGGAGATAGCCTAATAAATTAGAGTTCGATAGAACTCTTTACTTAGGAATCCCCCACTTCTAAACGAAGTGAAAGTGGGGGTAGTTCAATTGGATGATATATTGCTCATACGACCATCATGCGCTAGATTCATCAGTATAGTCTTGAATTAAATGAGAGAGTATGGCGTCAGTTTAAACCAACCAATGATTCTTGGTGAGTTGATGAGACGTATGTGAAAGTTAGAGGTCAATGGATGTAAATAGATACTTTCGTTTTAGTATCAGTAATAGTATATAAAATATCAAAACTGAAAGAATGTTAAAGGTGAAAAATGAAAAAAATAATAGCAATCGTATCGATTTTTTTGGTGGGAATTATTGCGTGAAGTATTGCTGATAAAGAAGATTCATTTGGTATTAAAAGCTGGATGACATCAGAATATTATGTTCAAATTAATGGAGATGGGCAAGAAAAAACGACTGAAGTTGATGATGGTACAAAAGCAAAAGAAAAGTTGGATAAAAAAAACTAATTACATAGAGGTCACCATACAGTGGTCTGCCCCCCATTTGTCAATTCAAATGGGGCAGACCTATTTTTTTCGTTAGCTTGATAGCGATGGGGCATGTACACACCCCACATTTTTATGTTCTTTCTTACTTTTCAAAATAAGCCGCACCAAAGTTTTCATTAAATCTCTTACACCATATAGAAACCGAACCATATGTACTTATATCTATCCCTTCAGGAATTTCATAGTTTTGGTCTCCTTTGTTTCCCTTTAACTTTCCTAATTCAATATACCGATGGTTGTTAACGTCTTCATTATCTTTCAAACGATTCGTAGGAACTAATACAACTCGAACATCTGGCCCGTTAGAAGTTGAAAAATTGAAAAGTCGTAAAATACGTTTTCCATTCGCTAATTGATGGATTGTTGCTGTTCCAGTTGTTTCATGGACACCATTTTGAAACTGACCTTCACTTATTACTCGTTCTTGTTGTTGTTTTGTTTCGTTTGATTGTATTTCTGTTTGTGGCAATGCTTCATTCACTTGCTTATCAATAAATAATTTCTCGGGGCGGAACAAAGACCATAAAATTCCTCCGACAATTATAAAACCTCCTATAATCAATACATGTTTTCTTTTTATAAAATAAAAAACCTCCTGTAACATACTGTATAGTAGTATGTTAACAAGGAAGTCTTTCATTTCTATAATATAAGTATTACAAAAGTCTTTCAGCGGTCTTATTTTTTTCTGATGTGATGGGAAGAGTAAACCAAAATTCACTTCCCTGTTTGCCATCTAAGCGATTTCTCACACCAATTTCTCCTTTATGCATTTCAATCAATGATTTTGCAATGGCTAATCCGAGTCCGGATCCACCAGATTGTGAACTTCTTGATTTATCCGTTCTAAAAAAACGATCAAATATGCGTAATTGGTCATTTGGAGTAATTCCTTCTCCTTCATCGCGCAAAATGAATTGGACTTGTTGCTTTTTTTTATTTTCCTTTACAATCAATTCGATTGTTCCAGAAACAGGGGAATACCGAATCGCATTATCTAACAAATTACTGATGACCCGTGCTATTTTACACGGCATAATTAAAAGTCGAGGTAATGTATCAGGAACCTGCAATTGTAAATCGATCTGTTTGTTTGCTAATAAGAAAGAATGTGACTCTAGTACATCTAAAAGAATTTTGTCCATATGTGTAAAACTTGGATGAAAATCTACTTGTCCAATTTCTAACTTTGAAAGGTCAAATAAGTCATTAATTAATCCACTTAATCGATTTATTTCTTTTAAGGTCGTCTCTAAGTACTGCTTTCTCGTTTCAGGATCTTCAATTAAGTTATCTTGTAATGCTTCTATCATCAATTGTATGCTAGCCATAGGCGTTCGTAAGTCGTGTGAAATATTCGTAATCAGCTCCTTACGTGCCTTTTCCCCTTCTTCTAACTTAGTAAACCCTTCTTCTAAATTTTTAGCCATCCGTTGAAAGGCTGTTGTTAATTCTTTAAACTCCCGTGGTTCTTTTCCAATTATGTACATCGTTTCAAATTGTCTATCGCTAAATTGTTTCGTTAGTTCAATTAAATTTTGAATGGACCTCATGATAGGGCGTGTCATTAACCAGTAAATAAACGTTGAAATAATCAGTCCGACAACCGCAATTACTGTTAATAGCCGTGTTTGTTCTGGTTCAAGTAACATTTGCGTTTCACTATACCATATAGCAATTACCAAGATACTGGTACTTAATAAATTCATCACTAACAATTGAATACGTAAACTCATGTTTCATTTCCTCCATTTGGCTCAAAGCGATATCCTATTCCCCAAACCGTATGAATCCAACGATTCTTTGTCGTATGCTTTTCCAGCTTGTCACGTAAACGACTCACTAACACGGTTACTGTGTTTGTACCCCCTTCATGTTCAAAATCCCAAATAAGTTCAAGAAGTTGCGAACGGGAAAACACTTGTTTTGGATGCTGTGCCATGACATAAAGTACCTCGAATTCTTTCACAGTTAATTCCACGTTATTTTCACAAACGAGTACAAACCTTGTCTTTGGATAAATTTTTAAATCTGGAAATTCTATCACTTCTGATAGATATTCTTTTGCTTGTATCGTTACCTGGCTGCCTCTTCTTAATATAATTTGAACCCTTAATACTAATTCACGAGGTGAAAATGGTTTTGTTACATAATCATCTGCACCCATTGTTAAGCCTAAAATTCGATTTCTTTCCTCTCCCTTAGCAGTTAACATAATAATAGGAACATTTGATTGTTGACGAATTTCCTCGCATAATTCCCATCCATCTTTTCTGGGCATCATCAAATCTAAAATAATCAAATCTGGTTGATATTGATGAAATACATCCCAGCCTTCCATTCCATTGATAGCTGTATATACTTCATATCCTTCTCTCTCTAGGTACCGTTTGCATACTTCTCGAATGTTTTCTTCATCTTCTACGATTAAAATTCTTTTTTTCATATATAATCCTCTCTTCTTTTTTACCAATCACAAAAGAAATGTTTCTCTTATTTACTTTAATCTAATAAATCTATGGAATCTGGATATACAGTTGCTATAACTGACAGTACTGCTAAGTTAGAATCCATTGCCCTGGTCTTATATTCACTAAAAATTATTAAAAGTGATTCTATAATACAGATGGTCATTTTAACATTTTGCTACTTGTATGACTAGATAAGTTCTGTTTATGTACCATCCTAAAAGAATAATTACGGGGGGGGGTGTTTAGTTTGTGGCGCATGGAATAGAGGTAACAATTGTATAGAAAGATTTGTTATATTTAAAAGCCTATATATGTACCTCCTATCCATATGGACAGGAGGTACATATATAGCATCATTCTTTACTTAATACTTTCTAACTTCCGCTGATGATTCATACCTGGTGAAGTTGTATTCTCAAGTTTTAAGATAAACTCAGCAGAAATAATTAGGTTGAGGGATTTCATTTGGAAAATCATATTTATAAAAAATAGACTCTCTTTGGATCATTAATAACCTTTGTGTCCATGACTGTCAAATTTATAAGTCTTTCCATTAAGTTCAACTGTAGCGTTTTGATAAATTGAGCCATCTTCTTTGGCATAATAAGTAAAGTATCCGAAATAAGGGAAATGGTACCCACCACCAACATTGAACCATCCTTTCTTAGCTGCTCCAGAATCATCGAAATAATACCATTTACCATTGATTTCTTGCCAACCCGTTTGCATTTTACCCTTATTGTCATAATAGTAAAGCTTACCTTCTATTTGGTGCAACCCTGTCAGCAGAGCTTGTCCGTCATTATTAAAATAGTAAGTTTTTCCGTCAATGGTTTGATGGCCATCGAAAGTAGAGTGTTTGCCTTTTTCGAAATGATAATTTTTCCCATCGATTACCTTCCAACCTGAATAGGCAGCTCCATCCTCTAAGCTATAATATTGGATTGATAGGGGGGAACCAAGTTTTACACTGACTCCTGGATTTATTACAGAACCTGTTAGCTCGAAGGCCACTTGTTTGCCGTTAAGAGTTACAGTAGTTGGAGTACTTAGTGCTTTTCCATTCAGATCGGTAGCTCTTTCAAGTACGCCTTTGTCGGAAAAGTGAAGAATGACATGTTGATCATCTAGACGCAGTTGATTTTTATTAACACTGAAATCTTTAAAGTAGTAAAGCTTACCGTCTATTTCTTGCAGACCTTCTTTAACAAACGCTCCAGAAGCATCAGAATATTGCTCACCTTTCCAGGCTGATCGTTGCAGAACACCAGAATCATTGAAGTGATAGTTCTTACCCTCAATCTGTGCATTAGATGAATTTGGCAACGCCATCTCGTTAGACGCCGGATTAAAATGATACGTATTGCCCTTAATTTCCTGCCAACCCTTCAAGAGAACTCCTGAAGCATCTGTATAATAGTAGGTGTTACTTCGGTTTACCCAACTATTCGTTATCAATTTTCCAGAGGAATCGTATGCTGTCCATATAGAGGTATCACTTTTATCATGTTCGAACTTTACTCCTTCATATTTCTGTTTCTCATGTTCTTTACCAGGGTACCAGTCGATTAACCAGTTGTTAACTTCATCATTGTTTATTGCAGTGAAACTAATTTCAGATTTGTAACTCCAATCTGTACCGAATTTATGACCATAAGCATTACCAGCCAGACGTACTCCATTCTTGTTTACCAAATGAAACTGCCATTTATTATTATATGAAGCGGGGGCTGAGACAAGTTCAAACAATTCATCAGCACCAAACGAATCTGAATATTGGATCCCTCTATTGTCTTCTCTCCCTGAAAGATATTTTGACCCTGCTTTCACCAATACTTTATTGGTCCCTTTTTTATAGGGGATAATTTTATAAGGTTCACCGTGATTTAGTATACTATCTGGTAGTGTAATAGGTGTCTCTAGGGTATTGGTAATCTCAGCAAATACATTAGTTGATCGGTCATTAAAATCTGCTTGAGCTTTAGGATTATTCGTAACATAATTAGAAAGAACTTCTCTGTTCACTGGATGTGAAGTCAAAGTTGCCACCTTCTTTTGTTCTTCTGTTAAATAAGAAAAACGGTCCACCCCTAACCCTTTAAAACCATCTAGAGAATCTGCTCCAAATTTCTTCTTATAAAATTCGTCAACAAGTACTTTATTTTCACCGGATGTTTTTTCTACGTATACGGTGGTAACTTGATTAAGTGCAACTCCAGTTTTCCCTTCGTTCAATTGTGCTTGTGTAATGTAAAGAAGATCGTGCTCTGATACAGATTCTGCGAAGGGTTTCAAATCTACAATTGTACCGGGTTCTGTAATCTTAAGCTGTTGCCCCGATTTTAAGTCTTTCATCTCACTTTTTCCATCTGGGTAGAGTACTTTAATCGTTCTAGTGAAATTGGAATCTCCTTTTGTATGATGCACAGAAATATTAAATTCCCCAGATTTAAAGTTAGGAGCTCTGTAAGATACATTCTCTGCATAGGGGCCAGTGTAATTAGATAAGTCAGGATCCCCTACAGATATCCCAAGCTTTTCATAAACATCAGCCACTATACCTAATGAAGTAATAGTCACATCCAACACCGTGGCTAAACCTGCGCTAGCTTTGTTCTCTGCAACAGGGGCTAAAGAAAAAAGAATACCTAATGCCGCTGTGGCAGGAATTAATTTCCTTCCAATTCTAATCGTTTTAAAGTCTTTTTTCATTTTTGTTTTCCTCCATATTTCCTATATGTTTTTGAACATCTACTAGTAATAAAAATTATTGAGAGCATATCCTCTAGTAAGATTGACCTCATCATATCCAACAATTCTTTCATTTCTCTTTCACAAATGTTACAAAAGTCTTTCACGAATCTATTTTTTATTTTATGTATATAATATGTTACGAACAAAAATGATACCTCGTTTTTGTAAAAAATATACAAATTTAATTACAATGCTCTTTAAAGGTGGTCATTAAAAATAAACGTTTATAAAGGTGTATCTTTTGAAATAATTTTACAGATATCCCCTTCTTAGTTTATTTAAATTTTGTATTCGAGTTTCATATTTGAAAAGATTTTCTCAATATGGATATTATGGTTATTTGCATTGTAAACATTCTAAATAAAAAGTTATTAATCTATAATTATTGAGTATCATCAGGATTAGAAAAATGAATAAAAAAATAAGTAGAGGAAGGTTGTGTAATATGGAATTAAAGGTGAACGATATCGAAATTGCGAGCAATGATAAAGGATATTCTCATGATTCTAGTATTGGGTATTTGAATCCAAACTGGATGAATAAAATGCCAGGCACTCTTAAAATAAGTGAGCTGTCTATACCTGGAACCCATAATTCCATGTCACGATATGGTGGTGGTGGCCTGTATCCAGATGACTATATTAAAACGCAAACAATGGATGTAAACACACAATTAAATTCTGGTATTCGATATTTGGATATTCGTTTACGTAAAGAATCGAATGCTCTCTTAAAGGCTTATCATGGATCTGTTAATCAAAATGCAATTTTTAGTAGTGATATTTTAGATAAAATCACTGCATTTTTAAGAACAAATCCAGGAGAGACAATATTTATGCGCGTGAAAAATGAATGTAATGGTCCTGGTACTGGAAAATGTACAGACGCTAGCACAACAAAAACGTGGGCGCAAATTTTTGAAGATAACTATTATAACAACGCTAGCTATAGTAATTATTTTTGGAAAGGCGCATCCAATAATCCGACGCTAAATGAAGTGAAAGGCAAAATTGTAGTAATGTCAGATTTTCCGACAGACGGAAAAAGATTTGGTATTCCTTATAATACTCTAAATAAGCAAGACCAATTTGATGTAGATGATAGCGCAGATGCCATGTATGCGAAATGGACTGCCGTAGGAAATCATTTGAAAGCTGCTAATGCAAGTGACAAGCAGTCTATCTATTTAAATTATTTAAGTGGTAACGGCGCATGGAGATTTATTTCAATGGGAGCTGCACCTTATTTTGTAGCAAGTGGGTATCGAGGTAGTGGTACAAATGAAAGTATGAAAATGATTACGGAACATAGAACAGATAAATGGCCCGATTATCCACGTGGATACTATGGTCAGGTGTTTTATGGTGGAACAAATCTATTAACGACTCAATATATCCAACAGTGGCCTATTCGTCATACCGGAATTATTGCAGCTGATTTCCCTGGAAAGGGCTTAATTGATCGTGTTATTCGCTTGAATGAAAGGCACAATAGTGGAGATGTTCGCTACATAACGCCAAAAGGATCTTCAGGCTTACGTGTTGGATTCGGTGGGGATGCATATTTACGTAATAGTTATGTGGTGTATCGAAACGGTACCTATATTGGTCACGTCGATAGTGGAAGTCCTTATTATAGTTATTGGGATAAAACGGATGTGGGACACGATCTTAGATTTGAAGGTTTAGCTCTATTTACGGGTGATAAGATTGACGTTTATGTAAAGAATGGTGGTAGTTCAACACTAATTAAAAGTCAAACGCTAACTGTAGATGAACAGGAAGGCGAAGAAGTAAGAATACCTGATGGCAAATATAGCATTGTCTCTGCTTTAAACAATAGCAGTGAAGTGGCTATGCAGACATCACTTTCAAATAATAGGTACAATGTAGTTCTATGGGGGCATACGAACAGGGAACTAAATGGACAATGGGATTTGGTATATGATTCCAATAAAAAAGCATATCAACTTAAAAGTGCATGGAAAGTAGATGAAGCATTAACTTGGACGCAAGATTCAATCAACGTGTACACTTCACCGTCTATGGGGACATATGATGGAGCCTATTGGATATTAAAACGAGCTGGGAATGGATACTTGTATTTAGAAAACAAGGCCAGTAAGACGGTATTAGACGTAACTGGTGGAGGAACTGCAAATGGCACGAACATTAATGTGTGGGGACAGGTTCAAGGGGCGCAAAACCAAAAATTTAAGTTGATTCAACGAACAGAAAAATTAGAAGCACATATTGATTCTTTGTACAGACCACAACCCGGTCAAAAGAATAGATCCAGTGGTAATTTCTCATTAGGGCATCTTGCTGACGGCACAAGAGTTCAAGTATCGATAGAAGGTCCTGGTGCATCAGTACTTAACTTCAGAGTGATGCGTGATAAATCTGGTGATACAGACCCTACAATTTGGTCAAATGTTAAACATGGTTCTATCGTAACGATTCCTTCAGGTGCAAATAAAAATAACCTGTATATTGCTAATCCAGGTGGGTATTCAGGGAATGGGACTTTTAAAGCAAAATTCCAAACTTTACAAAATTAACTAATAGGGGTCACCATACATGCACATCAAGCTAAGGTTTTTAAGTACCCCCTAAATGAAAATTTTCTTTCTCTATAGTTAGTTACTTTGAGAAGTCAGCGCATTTTTTCGTTTTAGGGGTATTTTTCTTTTCTTAAGTTGATGGGCATGTGGCGGTACCCCACATCCATCAACTTAAGGATTTAGACTATTTTTGAAGCTAAAAGCACGTTACTGTTTTGTATCCCACTTTTCTAAACGGAAGTAGAACAATACCCCATCCTCCGTATTGGTTACACCGTATTCTGCAGCATGTAATTCGAATATGTTCTTTACAATCGAAAGACCTAGGCCAGTACCACCGCATACTCGTTTTCTTGATTTATCCACTCTATAAAATTGATCCCATATTTTCTCTATATTTTCTTCTGCAATATGCGATCCTTTATTTTCAAACCCTATATATACGCCATGTTCTTCTTCTATTACCTCTATCACAATCATTCGTCTCGAATCTGTATAACGAATTGCATTCGTAAACAGATTCGTTATCACTTGTTCCAATAAATTAGCTTTTCCCTTCACACGCACATCATCAATATTCATTTTGATTTGCAGTGACTTTTCATCAATTTGAGTGTGTAGATCTTTTTCAGCCTGTTGAATCAAATCCCCTATACTAACTTGCTCCATCTGTATTTGATACGTTCCTGATTCATATTTAGCCAAATTGAGCATCTCATCAATCAGTATATTCATTTTCTCTATTTCTTTTTCTAACGCTTCCCAATAATATTGGTTCATTTCAGGCGCAAACCCGTCTTGCAACATAGATGCCGATACTTGCATGACACTGAGTGGTGTCTTCAATTCGTGTGAAACACCTGCAATAAAATCTTTTCTTGTTTGTTCTAATTGCTTTTCTTTTTCTAAATCTTCTTTCAACTGATTGATATACCCTTCCATTCTTTCTGAAAGCTGATTAATATTGGAGGATAGCTCCCCAATTTCATTTTTAGACTTTATAGAAAGCTGGTCTTCAAACTCAAATTCCATGATTTTTTTGGTTGCTTCATTAATTTTCAATAATGGTTTTGTAATGATTCTTGAGTAATAGAAAGACACAATAAGCGATAGAACCAGCACAAATGCAATAATATATACATAGTAATCACTCATTATATCTGTTGCTTTTGTAATTGGCTGTAGAGAAGACAATGAATAAATAAATTCTTTCACTTGTCCATCTTTTAATATTGGTTTAATGGTTTCTAAATACTTGATTCCATTTATACTAATCTCGTTTTGTACCCATTCTTCTCCGTTTAATTTCACTTTATCGGTAATCCACTCCGATTGAAATTGTAAAATACGATTTGCAAACACTTCGTTACTATATAATGTGTTATCAATTTTTGAATTGAAGTAAACTGGGAAACTTATTTCTTTTACAATTCCTTCTAAAAAATAATATTTTTTGCTTTCTTCTTTTGAAAAAATCTTCATCCCATTTTTAACACCTGACATCATGATTTTGTCTATTTGATAATAGGTAGGCGAGACAAACCCTCCATCATAACCTTTTATTTTTAATGTTGTAGGAATAACTATGTCTTTATTTGACCCTTTACTTGCAGTATCCATAATAGCTATTTTGGTCGTCTTATTAATTAAACTTGTAATTAAAATACTGAAATTAGGATCCATATCTTTCTTTGCATTAATTAAATTATTAAATACAATTTTAGATGTTCGACTTGGATCATTTTTATTTATCGCTTTTATATAATAATCTCCTGACGGTAATTTCTTAATATTTGCTGCTTCATCAAGCCTTGCAATCATAATGCCTTTCTGATTTTCATATGAGAGTTCTTTACTCTGCAGTTTATTTTCATCCTGTTTATAAGCTTCATAAAATGTATTATACTGTTGTAATTGCTTCTGAACATGTTCTTTTTCTTTATCTATATACAAGTAATTCATCACATACATTTGTCCAAAAAATATAACAGCAATAATCATACAGCATAATAAAAACGTTAGAAAAAACAATTGAAAAACTATTTTCTTTCTCATCTTCTGTCTACCTCGAATTTATAGCCCGTTCGAACAACAGTTGTAATATGTTTTGCCCTGTCGCCTAGCTTCACACGTACATTACGCATATGTGCAGTTAATGTTTTATCATCTCCAACATAATCATATCCCCAAATGTTCGTAATTAACGTGTCCCTTGTCAATACTTGCTCCTTATGCTGCATTAACGATAGTAAAATTTCAAACTCTGTATGTGTAAAATCTACTTTTTTTCCATCTATAGAAACAGAACGTGCCGATTTATCTAAATAAATACCACATAAATCAATGCAGTCCTGGAATTGTACAATTTGAGTTGTCTCTTTGAATAAACGCTTTGCTCTCGCTAGTAAAATAGCTGGTTTAAATGGTTTTGTTACATAATCATCGGCTCCTAGTTCAAACCCAAGTAATGTATCATCCTCATCACTTCGAGCTGTTAATAGGATAATAGGAACAGTAGAGTTCTTACGAATACGTCTACACACTGACCATCCGTCCATGACTGGGAGCATAATATCTAATATGATTAAATTGATATCATCATGTGCAGTAAATAATTCTAATCCTATTCGGCTATCCTCCGCTGTTATTACTTCATATCCATCATGAGAGAAATATTGTGCTACCGCCTCTCTTATGATTTTTTCATCTTCAATAATCAACACTTTTTTCATATAATTCTCATCCGATCTATGCTTATCTATATGGAAATGGTCATGGCTTGCCTTCCCATTTGAACCCATG
Organism: Bacillus sp. AR13-1; assembly: GCF_008042285.1. Taxonomy (NCBI): domain Bacteria; kingdom Bacillati; phylum Bacillota; class Bacilli; order Caryophanales; family Bacillaceae; genus Bacillus; species Bacillus sp. AR13-1. The sequence continues at coordinate 29,308 of NZ_QNUA01000019.1, read as the reverse complement.
ATTGTTCAAAATCATCTCGATTAATCGCTATATGTTTCTCTGTCTTTAGCGGATCATTAATATATACATATTGGTCATCATAATTTGTCACTACGACACTATGCTGATGATATGTCACTTTCATTTCCCCTTCGTATGTTCTCCATGTATAAAATTGATCATCGGGTAACAGTTTAAAACGAGCATTTGTTAATACCCATACAGGTAACCCTTGATCTATCGCCTCATAGATTTGCTGAGGTTCTTTGTGGCTTAAATCCTTCACTTTTTCTTCTGGAACATATAACTTTGCCAATTTTAAAATCGGTTCCACATATACACCTAATCCAGGTTTATCAAAAGTAGCCATATTCCCGATAAACCCTTTATGCATATTTCCCTTCAAACCATTTCTCTGAAATGGTACATGTTTTATTTTTGAAGCAAGCTCCATCTTGTCGACTTGCGCACCTGAAAACTGTAGTACCATCGCAAGGCTCGTTACTTCACAACCACGCATCAATTCTGGCTTTTGTAAAATCAGTGGAACATCCAATGGCCTTGCAATTTCTTTCTCTTGTCCTATAGGCACATTTTCATTTTCAACTACCACTTCATTGGCGGATTCTACAGATACATTACGCTTTTCTTCTACTTCTAATCTTTGTTTCACTTCATTTGCTAAGGCACGTTGTTTATTAGTAATTGTAGGGCTATCATTATTTGACATCTCAATACTTGTACCTAACACCACTAGAGTGAATAAACAGAATGTTGTCGTTCTAATTTTATTCATGAGTATCTCTCCTTATTATTTTCTAAGGAGAGTTTAATTTGTTCATATCTATATAAAATCATATTTATAGAAAGACAAAGTAAAATTTATATCAAGATTATATAAAAACGACTCTTACACGTATTAATCGTATGTGTAAAAAATCGTGCTATCGATATGCAATATTTACTATTCTGCATTGAACCATTTCATCACACATCATGAATTCAAAAACAGGGAAAAAATGCAAGGGAAACTCCTACAATTTTTAAGAAAAAATTCACCTACTTACAATAATGTAGTTTGCTTAATATGTTTAAAATTCACACGGTATACTTTTCATATCTGGATTGAATACAAAAGTACCGATTCAAAAGTCATACATAAACGAAACGTTTACTCGTCTAATTTAGACCAAATCCATACATCAGCATTATTTTCGTGTTGATTATTTGCTTGTTCAACTTTTTCTATATGATTCGTAGTATTCCAGCTAATTAAAGTTCCATCCCATCCTCCATATTGATTTCACTGATTCTTTTATAAATTTAATTTCTTAATACATACATCGCCTCACACGAGATTGATATTTACTAGTACACGATAACCGGTTCATAAGTGCTTAAATTATCATACACATTTTTTGCAATACTAGGAGAAAGGTTAACACATCCTCCCGATCCTCCAGTTAAATAGGCATTATTTGCCCAGTTTGTTCGCCAGCCAGCATCGTGGAATCCTTGACCGCTATTTGTGAATGGAACCCAGTAATCTACTTTAACTGCATAATCACCTTTACCTACTGCGCTACCTTTAAGTGTATACGGTGATCGTTTATAAAGAACGTACCACACACCTGGTGAAGTATCTTCACCCGTGCTATGTTTCCCAGTTACTACATTTGTTGTAACTGCTAATTTTCCATCCTTGTAAATCCAAATTTGTTGCTCTGCAATTGAAATTTCCACATACGTGTCTCCGATGCCATTATTCGATGTTGTTTCATAGCCGATCCCTTCCTTCTTCCAACCATTTCCGTGAATATTAGAAGTAGAAAGTGATTTTTCGCCTTTCTCAAAGCCTTGTTGAATTTGTTTTGTTTCTTTTTCAACATCCAGTGCCCAGCCATAGCCTTGTCCTTTTACTGATATGACCGCCCCAGAATGAGTTTTAAATGTAAAATCTTTATTTAATGTTGATTTAGCATTGTTAATTTCAGTAACCTTGTTCTTAATATTGCTCACATCGATTGTAACTTTCATATCCTTTGACATAGAGGCATTTTGAATTAAACCTTTCGCTTTTAAAGGATAAACTTCATTCTGCACTTTATAATCAACGGACTGCTGAAGAAGATTTTGTAGTGCTTTCTCCTCTTTTTTGATAATCGGATCGTCTTCTTTAATAGGCTGTAAGTATGCAGACTTCAAATGAATTTCGCTTTTATGCTTCTGCTTGTCGTAATCTTTCAGTAAACTCATAATGTCATACTGTTTTCCTTCAACGCTTTTGGAGATAACAACTTTGCTTTGTTCAAGCTTCGCCATGGCATCTTGAGGCGCTTTTAATTTTTTATTCATAGAGATGAGCTTTTCTTCTACAAGTTTTTTCATCGTTTTACTACGATATTGTTCTGCCTTTTCTGGTAACAATGAATAATTCTTTTCCTTTGAGGAAGGGAAAAGTGTCCACTGGCTTTTTAATAGTTTCTTAATTTGAGGCAAATCTTTTTCTGCAAGTTCCATTTTTGTCTCTTTTTCATCTAAAATTTGTTGTTGGTCTACATAGACTTTGTTTGCTAGTCCAGATGTTTTTAATTTCTGTATTGCCTGATCAGCGCTCAGACCACTGACTTTTTTGTCGTTAATCGTAACATTCGAATTGAAGTGAGTTGCCTGATAACAAATCATTCCCCCGATGAGAAGTGTGATTATACCACCAACCACTGCAATAAACTTCCAATTTGTAAAACATTTGCTTGATCTTACTCTTTTTTTATCAGCTTCTTCAACTGACTCATTTATTCTATTGTTGTTCATCAATCTTCCCCCGTTTACACCAAAGTCAATAGATTTTAAACTAAAATCATTGACTAATGTACCTTATTGTTCTTAAAATTCCATTATTTTTGACCGGATTTTATCGCAATTAATTGATCTAATTTAGACTTTTAATAAACGACACATAAAAAATGATAGATAAATTTTTCATTCACACTAAATAGTCTTATATAAGTAATAAATCATTATAAATAGTTGCCCTACTCTATGCCTGAAAATCTAGCAGAACAAGTTTCCCAAAACGATAAATATGAAATTCGGTGCCATAAAAAACTCAACTTTTCCATTTAGGGAGACTTAAAGTTTTAACTTGATAGCTACGGTCTCCCATCGCTATCAAGTTATTTCATACTTTAAAAATAGTTCCCAATTCCATGTCTTTCTACAGTATTCATTCAGATTACTGCCTTAAGTCAATTTGGTTCTACTTCCTTATTACATAGTTTTAGTTTGCATACTTCTCCTGATTATTTTTTAAATTAAAATACGCATCTAAAACCTCTTTACCAATTATTGAATTAACTTTATTGCCTTTGTCATTAATTATCCATGGGACAACAACAGAAAATGCCACCTCTGGTTTATCATATGGAGCGTACCCTGTTAAAGTTAAATTATAACAACGAACACGATTGCCTTCCTGATCCTTACCAACACTATTATCATCACCGCCATAAACTGTTTGTGCTGTCCCAGTTTTACCAGCAGGCTTATAAGGAAGGTTTTTGAAAGTACTCACACCAGTTCCGTCACCTTCTTGAAATACACGTCTAAACCCTTCCTTTACTCGATCTATATATTCTTTTTTCATATCTACATGGTTCAATACAACTGGTTCCATTGATTTCACAATTTTACCAATGTCTTCAGTTTTTGTAGTTTGTTCTCTAATTTCCCTCAAAATTTGTGGTTTCAATCGATTTCCTCCATTTGCAATAGTAGAAACATACTGTGCAAGTTGCAAAGGAGTATACGTATCGTACTGTCCGATAGCTAAGTCTAGCAAGAAACCTGGTTGATAATTTTCTTTTTTCATTATTCCAGATGTTTCGTTTGGGAGGTCAATTCCAGTTGGAACCCCTAATCCGAATTGCCCAAAATAATATCTCATTTTTTCAAATGCACTTGCCTTTATATCTAATGAGCTATTTGGTACGTAATCTATTCCTGCTATTTTTAATGCCGTATTAAACATATAGACGTTAGAAGAAACTTGTAAGGCTCTTAAATCATCAACAATCCCAAAATCTTTCCAAGATTTCTTCTCCTTTGTCCCTTTAAACTTCATAGGCGCATCATTAAAGTTTGTACCAGGTGTAATAGCCTTCGTTTCAAATCCCGTTAACACTGTGGCACCTTTTACAGTTGATCCAAGTTCATATGAGCTCGTCATCGTACCTAAAGCATAATCAGCTATTTCTATGTTCCGATCTTTCTTCCCTAATTTTTTACCCGCCATAGATAATACTTCTCCAGTATTCGGATTCATCATCACTACAAATGCCCGATCTAAAAGAGGCTCTGACCCCTTATAAGCTTTTAATTGCTTTTCAAGAATTTCTTCTACCGCCTTCTGTAATTTCATATCAATAGTCATAATTAAATTATTGCCACTTTTCCCTTTAGAAATCGTTTCCGTTTGAATAACATTCCCTTTTTTATCAGCAACATTCTTAACTTCTCCCTTAGTTCCATGTAGTACGTCTTCATATCGTTGCTCGATATAACTCTTTCCCACACGATCATTGCGATTGTAATCACGAACTAAATAGTAATCTAAATTTTCTTTTGGAAGCCCCTCTTCAGTACTTGTTATATTACCTAGTACAGAACGGAATAATTCACCATTTACATAATTACGTTCCCAGTCAATAGTTGCATCAATACCTGGAAATTCCGATAAGTTTTCACTAATTGTAGCGTATTCTTTCTCAGATACATTTTTCTTTATAATTTGTGGTGTCATTTTATAACCTGAATTCATTCTCCCTTTAATATTTAATATCTTTAAGTCTTGTGGACTTAATTCACTCAATTCCTCTGCTGTGACGCGTCCTCGTCTCAATTCATCTATTTTCTTATCAAATTCTTTTCCTTCAATATTTTGTTTACGTAGATTTTCTTCATCTTTTTTTGTAATCTTTTTTTTCGTTTTTTCCTTGTTTAACTGCATCCAGTAATCTTTTTTGTCTGTTTCAGTCAACCTATTTATATCTTCTTCTGTTATTTCAAGTATTTTCGAGAGCTTTTTTGCTATTTTTAAGATTTCTTCAGAAGTGATATCTTTCCCCTTTGTATACGAAATGGTACGAACAGCAGTATTATTAACCACTTTCTCACCTTCCCTATCAAAAATTTGACCACGTGGAACAGAAGTACTAACCGTCGCATTTTCTTGCTTTTCAACTGCATTCTTATAACCCTCCCCGTCAACAATTTGTACTTTTCCAAGCCGAATGATAATAGCTGAAAATGATAAAAAAATGCACAAAAATAGTATATTTAACCTTATAGATACCTTATTTTTTTGTAATGTTTTTGATTGCTTCATATTAATCTCCTTTTAATACTCAATACAATGAACTAATATCCTTAAAAAATCCCCATCACGTAACCCAAAAGTATTTCCCCCTGCATTTACATTATGTCTACAATAACTATTTGAAAATTTTCCAATAATAAAATTTCCATACTCACTAGATAAAAACATATGCAACAGAAAACAACATAAATTTTATATAAAGATTATATAAAGATGTATATTTCAAGAAAAAATTTAGGGTGTAAATTCATGTGAAAAATAAATATTTAATACGTAGAATTTATATAAAAGTTCTCAACAGACTGATTTTTTTATATAAATCTGTTTATTCCAAAAAATTATAATTGTAACATGCGAAATAAAAGTTATACGTTGATTAAAGATATTGTCGTAAGTAATAATGTAATTCAAGAAAAATTCAAAACACATAGCCATCATTATTTAAAGTTTAAGCTCTTTAAAGTATAAATGTATTAGTATATTTGAGCTTTAGTACATTGAGACCCCCATAGTTTCTATGTACTAAAGCTATTTTTACAGTTAAGAGTTAAAAATCTATCTTTAGTACATTCTATACTTATCAATGTATTATGAAAAATTGTTAAAAATAATGGAACACATCATTCAAAATGATCACAATAACATATAAAGGTGGAGAGAACGTTGGATTTTCGAGACTTAAAAATTTTTCAAACCGTAGCAAGAGTTCAAAATATTACCGCAGCTGCACGAAACCTTAATTATGTACAATCAAATGTAACAGCGCGCATTAAACTGCTAGAACAAGAGCTAAATACATTGTTGTTTTATCGACATGCTCGGGGTATCACATTAACTGGTGATGGACAAATATTTCTTAAGAAAGTTAATAAATTGTTAAAAGAATTTGAAGAATTACAAAATACGTTTACAGATGATAATAATCCCACAGGTCTTCTCAATATTGGAACTGTAGATACTGTTCATCCCTTACCAACCATTTTGGCCAGCTATCATAAACAATTTCCTAATGTAGATATTTCTTTAAAAACTGATGTTAGTCAACGTCTGATCTTAGACATCCTAGAATTTAAGCTAGATGGTGCTTTTGTAACAAGTCCGATTCAAGATTCTTCTTTAGAACAATATAAGGTAAGTACGAAGACACTTGTTCTATTTTCAAATCGTCCTACATTTGATATACAAGATTTGAAAAATGAAACATTTTTAGTGTTTAGCCCCGGATGTGGCTATCGTTTTGTTTTAGAAAAATGGTTGAAAGATGAAGGAATTCTTCTTAAGAAAATTATGGAGTTTAATATGTTAGAAATGATTTTACATAGCGTATCACTTGGTCTAGGCATTACGGTTCTTCCAGTTACAGCTCTAACTTTTTTCTCAAACATTCCCAATATTTATTGGCATGAAATACCTGAACAATATGGGAAAATTGAAACAACATTTGTTAGAAATAAGGATATGGCTTTGTCGCTTACTATGAGAAAATTCATAGAAAATATACAGAGTTTATAGTAAATATCTATAAATAATAATATTTTTATAACAAATATGACTTCCTTCACACATTTCAATTGAAACATATTCCTTTGCGATTTCTTCTAAACTTCTCATTCCTATAATTGATTTGAATAATTTACGGAAAATAACCGCAGTTGATGGTGACCTTCTTTTTGAAGCGATAAAAAAATTAAATGGTGAAGGAATCGTCGCGAAACAAGGGGGGGTACAAAATTATAAATTGGATTGCGATTAGTGGTTACAATAAATCAAGAACAGTTTGGTATCTATGTGATCCTATCACTAAACGTTCATTGGTTACTGCTATAAACCGCAAAGTAAAAACACTGAGATTCGTCATCTCTGTGTCTCCTTTTTATAAATACATGTCGGTTATTTTGCACTTCCCGCCACAATTCTCCTTCTCCCCAACTAAAACAGTCCTCTGAACAAGCAATATATGCTGGAAAGCAAAATAGAAAGATGCACATTATTACAGGAATGTATAAAATGACGAAATCTTAAATCATTCACAAAATGTTAATATCGTGGGGATTATGAAAATATCTAACTCTTTAATATAGTAAATATTTTCTTATATAAGGGATTACGTCTGGGTAATGCGTACTTACAACGATAGCCTAATAAATTAAGTAATATGATTCTGGTGCAAAAATAAAATATAGGAGAATAAAGGGTTCTGGTGCAAATATTTGAAGAAGGACACGAATAATAGTAGATTCCTAACGGAATTGTATTTTATGCTATAAGTCCAAACGCTTGATGAATGAACTCTTTTTGATTTTGGACAGACTGATTCGGTAAATTAATCTGTCCCTTTTTTATCATATGCATGGCTTCAACACCACTCAATATAGAGGTTGCTGTTTTAAATGACTTGAATCCCAACATAGAACGCACACGTTTCTTAATAAAACGATGATCTTGTTCCACTATATTATTGAGATATTTAGCTTGCCTTAGTTGTATGCCTTCAGGCATATGTTTCTCTTCTTTCAACTCTTGAATCGCTACAGGATAGGCAGGGTTCTTATCTACTGTTATCACGCGAGGTTTAGAAACATACGAAAAAGCCAAGGCTTTCTTGAAAAAGCGCTTGGCTGCTTGTTTATCTCTTGATTTACTTAGATAAAAATCAATTGTATTGCCCTCTGAATCAACCGCACCATATAAGTACATCCATTGACCTTTTACTTTAATATAGGTTTCATCGGCTCTCCACGAGTCATTTGTTGATTTAAGATGATGTCGTACTTTCTCTTCTAATTGAGGTCCATATTGATGAACCCAGCGCATAATCGTTGTGTGAGCAATTGATAATCCTCTTTCCTCCAGCATTTCCACCAGGTTACGGAAGCTCAAATTGTACCGCAGGTACCACCTTACTGTTAATAAGATTAGTTCGAACTGATAATGCTTCCAATTAAACAAATTCTCCTTTTCCATACTGATCACGCACCCTTTCTAGAGTAATAGTATCAGTATGTCCAAGATTTATAGATTCATTGCAATTTTCTCGAAGTTTTTGCACCAGAACCCCTTAAAATACAATATTATTCGAAATTATTCTATTAAAAGTAAAATACAAATCAGTTACTTTTATAGCTATATTGATTTATAATTTTATGAACGAAAAAAGCACTCTTTCGAGTGCTTTTTCTAATACTGCATAAAAAATTATACTTTTCCACTCTTAAAACATATTGTAAATAAAGTATACTAACTATCTCAATTGAAATTATATAAAGGTATAAAAATGTAATTTTATTTAAACAAATCTATTTTTAAACGAAAAAGAAATTTTATATGAGTTAGTTTAAGCTAGTCTCTTTCTAAAATTTTATCGAGGTATTTATTTAGAGAAATATTAAATACTTCTTTAAGAATCTGCTGATATTCTTCTTCATTTATAGTTCGTTTACTTTTTTGGCCTTTTCTTGTTTCTGTAAAACTTTTTTTAGTAAGTGAAATATGTCCATCTTCAATTAATTTGCAGACAATGTATCCTTTGTTAAAAGGTGATTCGGGGTGCTCTACAATAATATTTTGTATAGCATTTACTTTGTTTGTATCTATTTCATCTAATGAAAACGCAAACCCAGTGCACCATGTATTAGTAGGTTCAGAATTAAGGAATTGGGCACTCTCCCCATCTTCTCCTTTTTTCAATTCTAGTAGGTAAGTTCCTTTTTCAGTATTCTGTTTACGAATACGATATTTTCCCGTTTGAGATGAGATCACTTCACCACTAAATGGAACTGGGTGTAATGGAAGATGTGAGGCAAGCCCCCCATCTATAATGTATTTCTGATTATTATAATTTAAAATAATAATCACATGTCCATCGTCAGGCTTCCACTTATCACCACCTAAATCGTAGACCGTACCAGATATACGATAGACATCAAATCCACAATCAAGTAAAAAATAATATAATACGGTATTGAGCTCGTAACATAGTCCTCCGCGTTGAGTTAGGAGTAATTTTTCTTGAACATTTTTTCTAGTAATTTTCCGGATATTTTTGTTCATAACGTCTAAATTTTCATAAGGTATTACATATGCCATTTGCTGAAGAATTTCATGTAAATTTTCAAAGCTTACATCTTCTTTCGGAGATATCTGTAACCGTGAGAAAAATTTTTTTTGTAAATCAGTCAACATTGTGTATAACCTCCCATTTATAGAAAATTTAACCATCGAACACAATGATACACTAAATAAATATATAATCAAGTGTAATAAAAACAAATCAAGTTATTTTATGGCTTGTTTTTACATAAGAAGCCTCACCATATCAAAAAAAGAAAATTGTAAGCTTAGACATAATTCAGGCAAACTTTCATTTTCTATTGATGTTCTTCTTATTTACAGGGCAATTAACTTTTGTTGGATAATTTTTTAATTTCTAGAAAAATACACTTATTTATCCCTTTTCTCATATAGTATCTTTAATAATCATTTATGAAAAAGGCGAAAACAATACTATTGGTTTTATCTTCCCTTGTTGTTAAATACAGCAATGGTATCCCTGATAGAGTTTTATACTACTTAAATATGAGATTAAAAAATTAATTTTAAAAGAAAAGAGAACCCATATAGGCTCTCTTTCCTTGGCATACTTACAACATGGAGAATGTTGAGACAACTCTTTCAAAACTTTATTAGGGGAAAGTTTTAAAAAATGTACTCACAATAACCTTTACATAAATGTAATATATAGTAAATTGATATAAAATTTTCTAATTATTTGTAACTTTCTGACGCCTGTTATAACTCTTGTCCTATAAGAAGGTACTAATGTATCGCTATTAACCTAAAAAAACAAATATCCCCAAAAAGAAAAATCAAGTTAAATTACCCATAGATAACTATCTTACAATCAATTACATCCTTATTTTTTGATATCAAATAATAAAGATGTAATGTTTAAAGAGGGATTCAGATTGGTTAAAAACTGAACTTTACAAACAGTTATTTTAATACTTGGTGTAAGTTCTTCTGTATTAAGTAAGAACGGATACTTTTCTCCAGTTATAGAATGGTCTTTACTGATTATAAGTATTATTATAATCATTACTGCAGTATAGGTTGATTACTACACGTCTTTGCATATCAACCTTAATATCTTTCCATTTTCGCTAAATTAGCTAATAGAAACTCCTCTGTTATTCAATTTAGAAGTGATATAATTAAATAAACGATACCATCTATGAAATTCATATTAAAAATAACCGGTTATGCTCAGACCGAGGACATGGATGCAGGAGGTTAACCGATGACACAAGTACAAATACCCAGCCAACGAGTAGAAAAAAAGCGCAACTTCAAATTAGTTAAGTTTACAGGGATTGCTGTTTTGATGATTGTTCTAATCACGGCTGCATTCACCATTTGGACACCTCAGCCAAGCATTTGGGTGCTCCAAATGCTTGGCAGCAAGAATAATCCTGAAAATTATGGCTCCCACCCATCCGATTTGCCGGCTCTTATGAAACAAACTCGGGTTCTCTCTGACATCTCATATCCATCCAAGTACCAAGAAAATAAATTGGACCTTTACCTTCCTCAAACCGATTCGAAGCCACTGCCTGTGATTATCTTTATCCACGGTGGAGGCTTTATTAATGGAGACAAGTATATGCCTGCGGATTATTCAAGGGCGCTTGCCTCGGAAGGATTTGCTGTAGTATCCATGAATTACGAGTTAGCGCCAGGGGCCACTTTGTTTGATCAGACGAAGCAGGTCGGCGAGGTATTGTCTTATTTGCAGCAGTTAGCTCAAAAATACCCCTTGGACCCATCGCAGGTGATCTTGGCCGGTTCCTCAGCGGGAGCTTTCTTGGCCGGGGAGTTTGCCCTGATCCAAACCAATTCCGAATATGCAAATCTCGTGGGAGTCCCGCAATCCGTATCGACGAATACAATCAAGGGCTTATTACTATATAGCGCCCCCTACGATATTACAGCATTTCAGCATAGTGATCTAAAGCCCGTGCAACAATTCATAATCAAACGTATGGGCTGGGGCATTTTGGGTGATAAGAACTGGATGGACAATCCGAAGTTTGATGTCTTAAATCTGTCAAAGTATATCACTAAAGACTTCCCTCCTGCATTTGTAACCGACGGCAACACGAATTCATTTGAAACACAAGCCAGGACTTTCGTCGCTACACTTCAAGAAAAGGACGTCCCAGTTACTTCTTTATTTTTCAATCCCAATGAGATAAAAGCTGGTCACGGCTATCAGTTTGATATGGCCTCTCCAGCCAGTATACTTAGTCTGAAGCAGACAAAGACGTTTCTGAAGGGGATCACTTCCTCTAACTAATCTTTGAGGTATTTGCCCGATCAATCTGTTTTATAAAAATCATATTCTTATATTAAAAGAGCAACTCCATTTTGATCAAACTTTATTCTAAAACTACAACCTTCAAATAAAATAATTATATTTGAGGTAACACCACATCGCCATCGAGCTAAAAAAATGTATCTATAAAGCGAATAAATACGCTATTCTTTCCTATGATTCTACAGAAAGAATAGCGTATTTTTTCATTTTAAGGAAATTTAGTTTTGTTAGCTTAATAGCGATGGGGCGGGACCCCTTTAATCATTTAGGGCAACTTTCTTACTTTGATTTGTTGCTTTTGCAGTTGCGATATATACCCCGATTAATACAGATATCATTCCGATTATTTCTTTCCAGCTCATGATTGAACCACAGAATACTACGGAAATTTTCGTTTTGGGGAGCAACCAATTTCTTGACTTGATGGCGATGTGGCGAGACCCCTTACCAAACTTCTAAATGAAATGTATAGCTGAGTAGTTACCTTATTTTTCAAAAAAACATTCTGATTATTTCTTTTTCACTTCTTCTACAAATTCCCATGTCTCTCCGTTATCTTTTGATTGATAAAGTGCACTACTATCGCCATTGTAGTCTCCATCTGCCCCTTGTCCAACTAACATATTAAAAACCCCATCTTTCTCATATGGCATACTAGGAGAATCAAAAGGACTTATTGTGGACTGTGTATGATCTAATTTCACTTCATGCAGCGGATATTCTACCTTTTTGAAAGATACCCCCCCATCATCTGTGCGATATAACTCTCCCTCATTACCAGAAGGTCTAACTGCTCCTAAAAACCCAAGTTTATCATTTATAAAAGTGACCCCTGATACACTACCAATCCCCCTATTAAATGGGTCTGGATTGATAACCTCCCATGTTTCCCCTTCATCACTAGTCCTGCTTAATGAATAAAAGGCGCTCCCTAATGCTTTATCTGTCATATTTAGTTTATAACCAACTTCTTTTGATAGGAAAAACTGTTCTTTTTCATTCTTTAAATCTTGTTGTTTCTTCTCTTTAAGCCTATCTTCATTTGGAGGCGTCTTTGATTTACTCCAACTTGCGTCACATATTAAATTATATCTAGCAGGGACTAGCTCTTTCTCTTTTCCAGGGACATATATAGATACAGTATATCCAATGATATCAGAAGCTGCTTCTTTAAGACTCTGCCCCTTACCATCCTCAGTAATATTAATAATTCCCTCTGTATTGGATCCCCAATTTCTTTTTCCATAATAAATCAACCCATACTTACTTTCATTCCACTTTCTAACCGTTTGCTTAACTGGAATCGCCTTAACCGTTTTAATTAAAGGTTCTACTAATTTATCATCATCATAATCAGGCTTTGCATATCCGTCTCGTATTATAGTAATATCTTCTGATTTCTTCTCATTATAAGAGATTAAATAAGTTTCTTCTTTCCCATCAACATTTTTCCCATAAACAAATGTATCAAACGCTGTGATTGTTCCATCTGAATGAAATGTAAGATCAAAATCAGTTGCCATATACAATTTCTTTGGCAAAGGATATTTTTTATTTATATCTTCAAAAATACCTTCTACTCCAGATTCATATATATTATTATGTTTAAGTTTAACTGACCTTTCATGTTTTAACCTTTCTATAAACCATGCCAATTTGCCATTGTAATTTATTGCACTTTTATAAATCTGCATCCCATAAAATGATGTAATTGCAACAATAATGATAATAGAAATGGATCTCCATGCTATTGAATTAGTTAATTTTTTAGATTCATATTTTCTGTTTTTTATCACCCGCATTGTAGTAAATGTAGTCATGGATATAAAAAGTACTATACATAATAAAAAAATATAAATATTATAATTCATTCTTCCATACTTACAGTATAAGGCTAACTCATAACAAAAAATCCCGTATACAATTATTAGTATTGGATTTGTTACTAATGACAGAAGTAACCTTTTTGCATTTTCCCTAAATATAGAAACCACTCCTAATTACATGAATTACTGATATTAAGTATACTTTATTGTAAAGTAACAAAAAAGCTATTTAATCTTGCCGCCAAAAATACAATAGACATCTGTCTATTAAAGCCGTTTAAAAATCTAGTTGTTTCATAGACAATGGATTTTTGAGTGAATACTAAAGTTGCTTCATTTGAGAGCCAAATAATGAAAATGAACCCTCATAATAAACATAACAAATAGAGTATTTACATTTAAACTCTATAAAACTCAAATGTATTTTTTTCTAGACATATTGCTTCATCGGAATTTTTGATAATAATATCAAAACATTGACTGTATGGATGCTCTTTAAAAAAGCATCCATTTTCAGGTTTTACAATTGATTAATTTTTTTCATTTCCTTTTTACGCTCAGCTCGCAGTTATTGATTTTGTGGTGGAAGCTGATATAGATTGTATAGTGTTTCCATTTTGAGAAACACTATCAAGTTCATCTGCAGATGCAAAACTACCACCCGATCCTAGCATGACACCTAACGTTAATGCCCCAATAATAATTTTCTTCATAAATTTCTCCTCCTATAATCTTTTGCAAGAATTTATTCTTCTCACCTAATAGATTAATTGGGATATACGGAGAAATAAACGCAGAGAATTAGACAATATTCAACATATTTTTCATATTTTGTATATTTATTAATGTTTCATTTTCCTATATTTGTTTAAATTTGATAAATACAGGAACTAGATTAATGAATTATGCAATAAAAGCATAAGAATTTTTTATTAAAACATTCAGATATTAATTGAGAAATAAAAATAACTCTTTTATTTATTCCTTATTATCTTTAAGAAAAAGCATTAATTCTATTGGCGTTAGTGTTACAGATTCATTAGCTCCAATAATATGTAATTTGGTTTTTTGTGTGGTTGTTTTTCCAACAACTACGGGTTTAAAACCTTCTCCGGTTTTTATAAAATTTATGATAATGGCTATTTATCAACGATTGTTCATCAGATTTTAGTTTAGACTATTATGTCTTTCTACATCAGATGTAAAAAGATATGAAACTGGAAACTTTTCAGACAAGAAAATGGGTACTAAATAAACTGTCTCCGTTGATAATTCAGCATTTCACACTATAAAGTAAGCTCATTCTTTCATTTTTAAAAGACTTAAATTCTATAACATACGCTTTAAAACCTTTAATACGTAGAACAAAGACTATAATTATAGAAATTATACTATAACGTTTTTATGTTTTTATAAAATAAAAAATAGGTGAATTGTAATCCGTGTTTGGGTATACATCCACCTATTCTTTTAATTTAATTAGCATGACCTAGTATTTGTATGATTTTATCAGCTTTGGAGTTTTGAATATGATAGTAAATCTCTAACCCTTTTCTTTCAGCTTTCAGTGCTTTCCCTTTCATTTTGGATAAATGTTGCGATACTGTTGATTGTGGAATATCCAAAATATTAGTTAATTGTGTTACATTTAATTTCTTGCTCTTAGCCAATTCACTAACAATTTGTAGACGTATTGGATGAGCCATAACTTTTAATAGTTCAACGTTTTCTTCAGAAACTAAACCTTGTACATTATCATTATTAAATTTGTTCATAATACAACCTCGCATTCAATTTATATTTTATTCGAATTTTTAATGTATATTCCTAATATCATTATATTAAAATTCTCTGTGCGTTTAATTATGAATTAATTATATAATTTCAACTTGTGCTATGTGCGGAGTTAATATGTGTTTGTCGTGAAGTTTTTTAGATGTGTTTAGTAATTAAAAAATCTACAAAGAAATTTTATCTCTTTGTAGATTTGAATTAATGAATTATGCAGTAAAAAAATACTAGTGCCATCAATATACCCATTTTTAAAGTAAAGATAAGTGAATCCGATTTTATGATTTTAAAAATGAATGTGTCTGTTATACCCCTATAACGCTGACTGATATGACCAGTATCATGATGAGTCTGATAATCTACAAGTTGCTTCCTTCCAGTGTCTTGATGATGATGCCATGTATAATGCTCTGGAGTTTTTCCTATTTTAAATAATTGAATTTCTTCATCCGTAAATTTTAAAGCCAATTCAGTCTTTTCATAATCTATTATTTTAGGATTTTGAAAATATTTTAGTTTACTATAATCTAAATATGTATACTATATTTCTTGTTTTTTCATAATTTATTATAGTTTGATATGCTGTTTTTTATTATGTAAATTTCAAATAAAGCTTGTATGCTTTTTGATGTATTCCGCGATATATGTCTGCCCGAACTCTCTAGCATTCTCATAGGCCTACCAAGTTCCAAATGAAGTCTTTGTATTTATAATCCTGGGATCCTTACCTCTCTTTTCTTTCTTTACACTTTTTTCAACTTAAATAAAACGCTCTTAAAATTATCTGTTATCTTTCCCTCTATTTTCTATATTATATATATAAACCCTTTTTTGTAATTACAATGAATTTTTTCCGGAACGGACCCGAAAAAATGACCTCTCAAATTCATCTGTAAACAACATTGTCATCTTAGGTAATGTATTTAGACCTGATAGTTAAAAAGTCTCTTGAAAATAAAAATAGACCACTTAGAACGTTTTTGTGTTTTTTAGGGCCTATTCTCACTAGAATTTCTATTCTTCTATGTCTTCTTTTACTTCTGCGGATAAAATGTCTTCAGCAAACTTCTTGTAGCCATTATATCCTTTCTTTGCAGCCTTTTTCTTTATTGCTTCTACTACCTTTTCATCAAGATATAGACTTAAATACTGCTTTTTTTCTTTCGACTCCTCTTTTGATCTATTTTCAATTCTTTCTTTGAAAATTTCCAGATCGTTTTTTAAGTACAATCGTTCAGTAGATTTCCCTTTAGCAATCTCTTTAAAGGGCAATATCCCATCTTTAGCTGCATTATGAACGTAAGTCTTAGATTTATTTAGAAATTCAGCCGCTTCTTTTAATGTTAAAGAGTCTTTGTATAATTCCTCTAACCTTTTTACATCTTCTTGCTCAAAACGATATCCACCATCTGCTTTCCAGGTATCCAGATTGATAGGTTCGATGTGTTTATACTTAATTAAATAGCCTAATTGATTTTTTGTTAAACCTACCCTATCGCATACCTCTTCTAAAGATAAATAGTCCATTTCTCACCTCATCCGAAACTTTCATTCTAGCTGTTGTTAAAATTTTCTTAGTTGATACTTTGTTAAACCTGTTTCTTTTACTACATCTGTGATTGAGTACTCCTTATACTGCAGATACTTAAATGGATTTTCCATATAACGTTCTCGTACCTTATTAAATGTACTCTTTTTCGATAAAGAATTCAATTTCTCTCCTTTCTCTCGGATGGAATCGAAAATGGGACAACCTTTGCAATGTTTATAGTTTCTTTGTTTTGCCTGTTCTTGCTCATCTGTACAATTCACTGATAGGTTGTTCAGAGGGCAAATTGAACAATGGGTATCTTCTAAATTATAGATTTCATGTAAAATTTTCCGACGAAGATTAGTCAAAAAAATCTCCTCCTACCGCACTTGGATTGAAATGTACAAAAAAACAAATTAAACATTTCCATTATACATCAGCTAAACAGAAACGTTAAATATTAAGGAAAATATATATATTTAAACATTTCATTTTATACCACAATAAATAATGCATTTATTGTGGTATAATTAGAATCATAAAAATTTATATAAAAATTATTTGTTTAATATTTCATTCTACTAAAGGTTGTGTTTAAATTTGAATATCATAAATTACGAACATAGTAACCAACTTGTAAAATCAAAATCAGATTTTTTTGATAGCAGTCATTTTGAAAAAATTATGGGTATGGGCATCAGGAATATTGACTATTCTAAATTAAGTGAAGAATCATTGGTTTATTTATTTCTACACGATGAACCTTCTTTAACGAAAAAAAGAAGTGAACGAACAAAAAAGATTTATCTGCATGATTTGTCTCATTTTCTTCGCTACATAAAAGAAACAATCGGAACCATTCACGATTTATCCCATAATGAGATGGAAATCTACTTCTATCAACTAAGTAAGAAGTATGCTGCCACTACATTACGTCGAAAGAAAACGGTAGTCCAGCAGTTTCTAAAATACGTTTATGATAACACGGGTCTCTCAGATGACTATAGTAGTCGTCTCAAAAAAGTATCTGTAAAAAAAGAAGATCTGGTCAATCGTGACCTCTTTCCTGAAGAAGTAAATGAAATACTAGATGCACTGAAGAAAACAAGTTTCTTTATGTATACATTGTTTTTCCTTCTTACGACTACTGGACTCCGGATTGAGGAAGTTGCAAACGCAAAATGGGCAGATCTTGTATTCCATTCCTCATTAAATGCTTATCTCTTGCGTGTAGTTGGGAAAGGAAATAAAGCCAGGGAAGTTCGTATTTTTGAAGATGTACTCGACGATATCTGTCGCCTTCGTCAATTGCGTAAACAAACAAGTGAATTGGACGCCTCTAGTACATCTGCTTTTCTACCTAAAGCCGATGGCTCTTACTATAGGGCCGACTACTTATCAAAATATGTAGCAGAAAAGATTGAAGAAACAAACTTACCATTTTTACGTTACCGAAAGGATAGAATTACCCCCCATACCTGCAGACATTTCTTTGCGAATCATTTGATGGGAAAAGGTGTCGAACTTAAGAAAATACGTGACTATTTAGGACACGAATCTATTATGACGACGGAACGCTATTTAAGGGAACGTACAAGACGTCAAAACTTGGCCACAATAGATATAGGAAATTCATTGTTTTAGTAAACATATATAATAGGAAGATTCTCGATTTGATGTATCGATTTCTTCCTATTTTTTCGCGTATAGAATTATAAATGGCTTTCTATTATCACAACATTAAGACTAACTATTACAAATAAAAATAATTTATGACTTATTATAAGTCATAAGGATGCAATTTAACTTTTCTGTTTTACACTAACGTTATAAATCAGAAAGGAAATGTGATGATATGTCTCAACTAAGTAAGCGACTTGCTGAGTTGAGAAAAAACAGGGGTATACTCAATTCGATGTAGCATATCGCCTGAATATCGCACGTACCACATATGCCAATTGGGAATATGGAAAAACTGACCCAGACGCAGATTCAATCATGAGTATTGCAGACTTATACAATGTATCCATTAATGAATTGTTTGGACGAAACGCACCTCTAGAAAGTAAATTAGAATCAATTAAAGTAGCAGCGTCAGATCTATCCCCTAAAAAACAACAGGAAGTTTTTGATGTTCTTATTGATTATACTAATTTCATTAAAAAACATTTCACTAAATGAATTTAAATTTTTCGTATAGCACCTTTTATAGGTTCTGGTGCAAAAACTTCAAAATATCTAAAAAAAGTCTTTCAGACTTGGACATACTGATATTATTACGCTAAAAAAGGATGTGATTGGTATGGAAAAGCAAAATCTATTCAAGTGGAAACATTATCAACCGAATGCTATTTTATTAACCGTGAGATGGTACCTACGGTACAACCTCAGTTTTCGTGATTTAGTCGAAATGATGGAAGAACGCGGGCTATCCCTGGCTCATACAACTATCATGCGATGGGTTCATCAATATGGTCCCGAATTAGATAAGCGAGTACGACGTCATCTTAAGTCAACCAATGATTCTTGGCGAGTCGATGAGACGTATGTGAAAGTCAAAGGTCAATGGATGTACCTATATCGTGCTGTTGATTCAAAAGGATATACAATTGATTTTCATTTAAGCAAAACAAGAGATCATAGGGCTGCAAAGCGTTTTTTCAAGAAAGCTTTGCAGTCTTTTCATGTTTCAAAGCCCCGTGTGATTACAGTGGACAAAAACCCGGCCTATCCTATAGCGATTGAAGAGTTGAAGACAGAGAAAAAGATGCCTGTGGGCATCCAAATAAGGCAGGTAAAATACCTTAATAACATTGTAGAGAAAGATCATCGTTTTATTAAAAAGAGAGTTCGTTCAATGCTAGGATTGAAATCTTTTCGTACAGCTAAATCTATTCTTTCAGGAATAGAAGCGATGCATATCATTAAAAAAGGTCAACTTATTTTACGGGAAAAGTCTGTCAAAAATGAAGTGAAGTTTATTCATCAACTATTCGGAATGGCTGCATAAGAATAGATTCCATTAGGAATCTATATACCTCTTTCAAATAAATACAATCTTTGCACCAGAACCGTTTCAAATCTATTTCACCCCTTATCTTTCCTTAACAAAAAACAAGACGCCACCCAGATTACAGTAACGCCTACGATAATTGCTATAAACTTAATCAAACTCATTTATCCTTACACTATTTATTTCTTTGCCTCCATACCCCATTCTCTTTACGATAAGTATTCTTACCATTCATGAAGTCAGCTGTATTATCAGGAATGCTATATTTCTTATTCTTTTTCTTAGCCTTCTTCTTCAGCCTCTTCTCTTCTTGAACAGCTTGCAAGTCCGCCTTCCATTGTATCAACAAATCCTTTTCACGTCGCATCGAATTTGTACCCCTTGGATTAAAATGCACATCATATAATTAGATTCTACCTATTTATATAATTATTTAATTCAAATGTCCATTTTGTACAAAATAAAAGAGCACCCATAATCGATAGGTGCTCAAATATATGAAGTGGGGCAACCCCATACTCCAATATATGCTTGTCCTTATTAAAAGGTGCAAAATAAAAAGAGTACCCGTCATTAGGTACCCTTCAACAAATAAGTATGGTGCCCCAAGTTTCACCTCATATGATAACTCGTCACGAATTCATCATATGCTTGTATTATTAGAATATTCACTGTTTTAATGTGTAATTTCTATATAACAAAGAAAAAAGCACCCGTTTTGGATGCTTAATGTATACTAATATTAATATTGAATAGCTCTATTGATAGACTTTCTAGAACAATGAATATACTAGCTGAAGCTGATCTATATCCAATATTATTTCCTGTAACATTAATAGTAATCTCCGCTAAATGGGTTTGCACATCATCTTTTTCAAAAATTTTATCTTCAACCTTTTCAATTATTGCTACATTATCTACTTCTTTAAAAGTTTTCAGCAATTTTGTTTCTAATAAAGTAAAATCAAAATTTTCATCTTTAACTACATCAAATTTAATCTTCATTTTTATTTCCCCATTTTTAACCAGTTAATATATTAACATCAGTATAATTATATATACTTTTATTATATAATTCAAAAGTTATGTTTTATAAAACTCCCCATAGTTCACATATTTAATAGAGAGAAATAAAAAAACAAATGGCAAAAGTTCCTCTTCCAAGGTCAAGATAACTCCCAACCTTCTCCAAGTCACCGCAACACTATATATTAGCTACACGCTTCACATTTGGTTAGTTCGGTGACTTGGAGAAGACTAAGAATCTTCTTGTTTATACTCCGTAGAGTCGGCTACTTAATGTCATTTTCGCCAATTTCCTTTACACAACGTTGAAAGAATGTATATCAAGACGCGTGTATTTCTTCCTGCAGGTTCTGGTGCAAAAATAAAGTAAAAGAGAATAAAGCATATATATTCCTAACGGAATCGTATCTTATGCTACAAGTCCAAACAATTGATGGACGAATTCTTTCTGATTTTGGATAGACTGGTTCCGTAAATTAATCTGTTCTTTTTTAATCATATGCATAGCTTCTACTTCAGAAAGAATGGATATAGCTGTGTCAAAAGATTTGAGCCCTAGCATAGAACGGATACGCTTCTTTATAAAGCGATGATCTTGTTCTACTATATTATTCAAGTACTTTTGTTGTCTAAGTTGCATACCATCAGGTATGCTTTTTTCTTTTTTCAACAGTTCAATTGCTATAGGATAAGCCGGATTCTTATCGACTGTTATCACACGTGGCTTTGATACATGAAAAGACCGCAAAGCTTTTTTGAAAAAGCGCTTTGCAGCCTTTCGGTCTTTTGTTTTGCTTAGACAAAAATCGATTGTGTTTCCTTTCGAATCAACAGCACGGTACAGGTAAATCCATTGCCCTTTAACTTTTATATATGTTTCATCAACTCTCCAAGAGTCATTGGTTTGCTTGAGGTGACGACGAATTCGTTTGTCCAATTCAGGACCATACTGATGAACCCAACGCATAATCGTGGTATGAGAAATAGATAAGCCCCGTTCCTTCATCATTTCCACCAAATCACGAAAACTGAGGTTATACCGTAGGTACCATCTTACCGTTAACAAAATTAAATCAGGCTGATAATGCTTCCATTTGAATAAATTTTCCTTTTTTATACTGATCACACACCTTTTCTAGAGTAGTAATATCAGTATGTCCAAGTTTTATAGATTTTTTGCACCAGAACCAGATCAAGTTGTAAGAGAAAAAAAGAAAGGAATGAAGTATTCTCCTCGTAGTAAACGACTCAGTGGTATCAATGTATATATGACCAACACCCCTACAGATATTGTCCCGATGGGACAGGTACATGACTGATATTCTTTGCGTTGGCAAATCGAAATTTTATTTAAAACGTGGAAGTCATTCTTTCAAATCCATCATTGTAAAAAGATAAAACCAGAACGATTGGAGTGCCATTTATATGGTCAATTGATTGCCATTCTACTCTGTTCTTCTATCATGTTTCAAATGCGCCAATTACTCCTCATGAAGAAAAAACGAGAGCTTAGTGAGTATAAAGCCATATATATGATTAAAGACTATTTTCTTCTTCTATTCCAAACTATACAAAAAAACACCCAAGAGCTATCAAAGGTGTTACTTCGCCTGTTCAATCTCCTACAGCAAAACGGGCGGAAATCCCCTAGGTATGAGAAGAAAACAGTCTTTGATATATTAGGTGTCGTTTATAATTGTACCATGTCTGATAACCAAGCAGCTTAATTCAAAAAAGGAAACCCGTTAGGGTTTATTTCGTATGCAAATCTTTAAAGCATCTACGTATAGACTTTCGAAAAAAAGAAACAATCTTGCTTATCATTGACGTTACACGGGCTTAGCTTGATAGCGATGTGGCGATACCCCTTTAAAGACTATATAACTATACTGATTTTTATAGTATGTATAGTAAATAATGAAGGGAGGAATAATTGGAAATGGAAATTATTCTGCTAACTGGCAGAATTAATTGTTGAAGATAGAAAAGGGAGATATAAAGATAAAAGATTCCCATTTAAGGAACCTTTTATGGTGGCAATTTCATTATGTCTTCTTTTTTATAAAATATATAATGAAATTGATAAATTGCAAATTGACATTATTCATATCTTAACAAAACGTTAAACAAAGTTGCTCCAAAATCATATCAGCCGAATAGCCACGGATTTCTCTTTGAAACAAATAGAAATCACTGCTCAAAGCAGCCAGTAACATATCAGCTCTAAAGACGCTGTTAGGTTGGTTTTTCTCGGTTCTATGCATCTCGTCAAATAATTCTACGAATAGCTGATGCAATTCATAATATAAAGGACTCTTATCCTTTGATCGTGGATTACTTGAAGTAGAATTCTCTACTCCTGTAAGCAATTGTGCCTTTTTTTCTCTGAAACGGACAAATAAGCTGAGTACGCCTTTTATTCGTTGATTTGGCGGCTCAGTCTGGTTCTGCTTCAAGTATGCTTCGATATTCTCAAAAAGCATATCAATATTATCTTTGATCAAATCAAGACACAACTCACTTTTATTTCTATAACGGCGATAAAGCGTTCCTGCACCAATTCCTGCCTCTGTTGCTATTTGATTCATACTGACTTGTTCAACACCATTGTGTTCAAATAGCCTAAGAGCCGTATTTAATATACGTTGGCGATTCTCGGCAGCGTCACGTCGCTCAGTCCGATTATGGGCTGTATTCTGATTATTTGCCATACCATCACTCCCTAACATTTATATCCCTTGACAAACGGAGAACTCTCCACTTATAATTCTTAAACGGAGAACTCTCCACTTGATTTTAACCTATTGTAAAGGAGTTATGCAAATATGCAAAATCAAAATAGTAAACCCTCATTATTAGTTATGGATTTACAAAATGGTATTGTATCACGTTTCTCAGAAAATAAAGATGTATTACTTCCATTCCAGAAAGCTGTTGAAGCGGCACGCCAAAATAATATTCCTGTTATTTTTATTCGATTAGGATTTAGCGAAGGCTATCCAGAAGTGAGTCCACAAAATAAAGGATTCTCAGCCATTACTAAAATGGGCGGAATGACTATCTCGGATGCGTGGACACAAATTCACGAATCTGTTCAGCCTGAAGCAAATGAACCTGTTGTAACGAAGTACAGATTTAGTGCATTCGCTGGTAGTAATCTGGAGGTTATCCTCCGTGCACAGCAAATCGATTCGCTTGTTCTCTGCGGTATTTCTACAAGCGGTGTGGTTCTATCCACTTTAAGGGAATCAGCAGACAAAGACTTTGCAATAACGGTACTTTCTGATGCTTGTCTAGATGCCGATTCTGAGGTTCACCGCGTTCTTATGGAAAAGGTATTCCCTCGTCAAGCAGATGTGGTTACTGTTGACGCTTGGATTAAAACACTGGATTAATATCATAACTAAGCAAACGCCTCTCAAGGATTTTCTCCTAAAGTGGCGTTTGTTTGATTTTACTCAGAACATCATTTGTTATAGAAATAAAAAAATGAAAGGACAGGTTATACTCATGCCGATTTGGAAAAGAAATTTAATTGTTTGCTGGTTTGGGATGTTTGTCACGGGTGTGGGAATGAGTCAGCTTGCACCAGTGTTGCCGCTTTATATCAAGCATCTTGGAGTTGATAATGCAGCTTTAATTGCACAGTTGTCCGGATTTTCTTTCGGCATAACCTTTATTATTTCTGCCATTTTTTCACCAATTTGGGGGCTTGCTGCGGATAAATACGGACGAAAACCAATGCTTTTGCGGGCGAGCCTTGGTATGGCAATAGTTATAGGTAGTATGGGTTTTGCTTCGAATGTATATGTATTGATAGGATTAAGATTATTACAGGGTGTAATAACAGGATACAGTTCAGCCTGTACTACACTAATTGCAACTCAGACGGAAAAGGAACATTCAGGGTGGGCTTTAGGTACCCTTTCAACGGCAAGTATTTCGGGTTCTTTACTTGGACCCATGATCGGTGGCTTCATGGCGGAGAATTTTGGATTACAAAATGTATTCTTTATAACGGGGGCAATGATGCTTATTGCATTTATTATTACCGCTTTATTTGTAAAGGAGTCCTTCAACCGCGAGGACAAAAAAGTGCTTAGTGCCAAGGAAACATGGAGGAATGTACCTGAAAAGAGCTTAACTCTTACCATGTTTGTGACTTTTTTTATAATATATATGGCATTGTATACAATGGAACCAATCATCACAGTATATGTGACTCAATTGTCCCGTGATACTAGTCATATTGCAATGATAGCTGGTATCGTATTCTCTGCTTCAGGGATGGCAAATATAATTGCCGCACCAAGATTGGGTAAAATTTCCGATAAAATAGGGCCCCAGAAAGTAATATTAGTCGCCCTTGTAGTAGCGGGACTCATTTTTATACCAGAAGCCTTTGTGAAAAATCCTTGGCAGTTAATGGTACTTCAATTTTTATTGGGATTAACCACAGCTGGCTTGGCTCCTGCAGTCAACGTTTTAATTAAGAAAATCACACCATCTGCTCTAACAGGTAGGGTTTTTGGCTTTAACATGTCAGCAGGATATATGGGTGTATTTGGAGGTTCTGTTCTAGGAGGGCAAGTGGCGGCCCATATAGGTATCCGATATGTATTTTTTATTACAAGTACATTGTTACTGATAAATGCTGTGTGGGTTTACTACAGAGTATATAAAAAGCTTAATTTAAAAGAAGAAGACTTATTAAGAAGAAAAACAATCACTTGATGGTCTCTAAATAAAGGTATTCTAAATCCTTGTTCACGGGGTTCTATAGTTCGATAAAATAGTATAAAAGATCGATTATTATATAAACCAATTTTACTTTGAATACATGTAAATGATGTGAGAACCATTGTTATTCCAATAGTTCTCACATCGAAGTTAAGATAATCGCGTGATGTGGGAGGGACCCCATGCCCATCAACTTAAGAAAAGTAGACACTCCCAAAAAGAAAAAATGAGCTGAATTCTCAAAATAACTAACTGTAGAGAAAGATAATTTTCATATAGGTGTACATCAAAACCTTAGCTTGGTGGACATGGGGATGGTACTTAGTATTGTAAAAAATGTTCTAATAGAGTAGTATAAATTTATATTTATTGGTCGGTTGACCAAACTAAAAAAGAAGGTGAAATACAATGTCTAATTCTAAAAAAACAGCTACTCGGGATCAAATACTAATGGCTACGTTTGAATGCTTAGCTGAAAAAGGCACAACCGCTATTACATTAAGAGATATTGCTACAAAAGCGGGAATTACTTTAAGTTTAATTCATTATTATTTTCCAACAAAGGAGGGATTATTAGTTAACGCTACCTCCTATGTCATGCAAAAACAGATTAAAGAAATTCAGAAGGAACTCTCAAATATACAAGATTTCTCAGAGAAAATGAAAAAACTAATATTTGTAGTACATCACCAGTTCAAAAGTTCTGAATGGAGAAAAGTGTATTTTAGTTTATTGGCAGCAGCAGCTTGGTCACCGAAAATTATGGAAGAAATTCGAGTTCTACAGAACCAATTGATAGACCTAATTCAAGAATATGCTCAAACTTCCAATGTAGAAATCCCAGATCTAGAAGCGTTTTCTAGGGCTTTATTGGCTTCGATGAATGGATTAGCGTTACAAGTTATGCATGGGGCTTCAGAAGAACAAATTGCTCCGGCATATGCGATTATAGAAAAAGTATTTATTAACATCTGCAACCCAAAAAACGCAATGAGTGATTATTAAACTATATAATTCCAAATTCATGTGCCAATCCATTATTCCATGAAACCAAATGGAATGAAGGATTGCAAAACATTATAAAGTGAGGTTACAGCATGACCGCATATGGATCATTTTATTTTTTTGCTATAGTGGGGATTTTATTGATACCTACTATCGTAGCTGGATTAAGAGGTAAAATGTTGCGCAAATATAATGCTATCTTAACGCTTATTATGCTTGCTATTATCTTCTCGGATAAGTCAAATCAAGCAATGATGTTAGTAGTATTTATTATTTGGCAATATGTCCTTATTAAAGGCTATTTACTACTAAGAAAACAAAATAATAATACGTTCATGTTTTGCATGGCTATTATTTTGTCGATTTTGCCATTGATTTTGGCAAAAATCGCACCATTTGTACCTGAATTAAAATTCATTGTTTTTACTGGTATATCTTATGTAACATTCAGAGCAGTACAAATGGTATTTGAAATTCGCGATGGCTTAATTAAAGAATGCTCATTTTTTAATTTCTGGGAATTCATTTTGTTCTTCCCTGCTATTTCGACCGGACCTATCGATAGGTATCGCAGGTTCCAAAAAGATATTCAAAAACCACCAAGCGCTGAAGAATATCAAAACCTACTATACACGGGAATTAACCGTATTTTCCAAGGTTTTCTGTATAAGTTTATACTTGCTTACCTAATAAAAGAAAATATTATAGATGCAACATTAGCTCACCAAAACACAATTGCATCAAATATGATTTACATGTATAGCTATAGTTTATATCTATTTTTTGACTTCGCAGGTTATAGTTCATTCGTAATTGGTGTCAGTTATATGATGGGTATTAAAACACCAGAAAACTTTAATAAACCGTTTATCAGTCGTAATATTAAAGATTTCTGGAATCGTTGGCATATGAGCTTATCATTCTGGCTCCGTGATTTTATTTACATGCGCTTTGTCTTTTTTGCAACAAAGAAAAAGCTCATTAAAAATCGCTATATGATTTCATATATTGGCGTCTTTTTAAACTTTTTTGTCATGGGAATTTGGCACATTACTGGTCATGATATTGCTCAATATATTATTTATGCTCTATATCATATTTTTCTGTTTATTTTATTTGATATTTTCGAACGGAAAAATAAGAAGCATAAATTTTGGCCCAACAATACGTTCATGCATGTCCTTGCAATTGTGATTACATTCCATTTCGTATGTTTCGGTTTCCTAATCTTCTCTGGTCACCTAAACAATTATTTTTAATGAATGACCTCTTTTCTCACAACTAAGAAGTTACACATATTTGCGCTTGTAAACATGGGAGTCAGTTTATTATTTAGATATTCTTCTATAATTCTTTTAATTATGGCTCTTATGATACTATTAATAACTATTATGTTTTTTAGTGTAGAGAAGAAATTGAAAGTATAGTATAGTGAGAATAAATTTTTTTTATAAACAGTTATCCTCCATTATTATTAAATTAAAAAGAATTTCTATCCATATTACGAAAAAAAACATTATTCTTTTTGTAGAAATATGCAGAAAGGATGGCGTTTTTTTATCAATAACACATATATTTTTATTAACATAATCCATTATTCTCTGTATTAAATATATCTAGAAAAACCCCCTTCAGTTTGCTTACTGAAGGGGGTTCGTATTTACATAATTCCCGTTTTCGGCAATCAAAAACATTCGAATTCTATTATGTTGCCTTCAGGATTTAGTTCATGACTTCTAACTTTCTTAAATAGAGGTAATACCAGTACACCCACATATAAGGGATGATATAGGAAAAAAATGTCCAAATAATATTCCAGCCGTTACCATATACGATTTCTCCACTTAAAACTAATGTCATTTCAAGAAGGGTAGTAAATAGGGATATGAAAAAGACCATCAAGTAAGGTCTTTTGGTTTTCTTTATAAAGAATATTAAGTAACTTGCCAAAATCGGATAAATTCCTATATTAAAGGGTAACGCAGAAAAAGTTTTTTGATCAAGGAAAGGAGCAATCCTCCAAAAACCACAATAAAAGCCGAATTCATTTACGACAAAAGCAACGACACAAAAGAATGAGCCAATCAGAGGGATAATTCTTCTCTCTTTTTTGTAAAGGTGAAGAATTCCAACAGTCCAAGGTAACACAAATGCAATTAGAATATTAAATAACATCTTGACTCTACCTTCCTTTCCTTATAACCATCTTCACCTTACTCCTTATAATTTAAACTAAAAAAGTTTTCCAAACCAACGCAACATGATAATTACAATCAACTGAGTTATGATTAAATTATAAGGCTGCTTATCTCTTATTTTGTTCTCAAAAATATACCCCATATACACATCTAGTTTACATAAAACCACTTATCAGCAGTCAAGGTATCTAGAAACCTATGAAAGTCCCTTCCGATCTTCTTAAGAGACTCTTCGTTCACATAATTACCGTTATCAGTAGTTAGTCTGCCTAATTTAAAATGAGAATAAGCTCCTTTATATTCTTTAAGCATAGCATGTAAAAGAATATGAAATATTTATAAAAAGTAGGTGAAAACATGACATTAGATTCTCATCGTATTATAGGTTTCCCTGGTACAGGTATGGGTGGTTTCCCTGGAACGGGTATGGGCGGTTTCCCTGGTACAGG